>JAZRDW010000254.1:0-3057 GCA_045660505.1 Christensenellaceae bacterium
TTTTTGTGTTTGCCTTCTGCTTCAACGGTAGCGGTTATAGTTTCTCTAAAAGCAACCTTTGGTTCAGTTAAAATTGCTTCGCAACCAAATTTAGATTTCAATGTTTTACACAAGATTTCCAGTTGAGTTTCGCCTTGTCCACGAATAACCATTTCGCCAGTATCTTTATCCTTTTCAATAACAAAGGTTAAATCTTCTTCTGCTAAACGGAAAAAGCCTTGGAAAACTTTATCTTCTTCACCTGATTTTAATGCAGAAATCTTCATTGTTAAAACAGGTTTTGGGAAGTTAATATCGTAATATTTAATCTTGAACTTTTCATCACATAAAGTATCGTTAGTGTTGGTGTTAACGAGTTTATTAACTGCGCCTATATCCCCTGCAACAAGTTCATCAACGGGTTCTTGTTTTTTACCTTTCATAACGTAAAGCCCATTAATGCGTTCCTTTTCGCCCGTAGTGCTGTTATAAACGGTCATACCACTCTTTAGAGAGCCTGTAAATACCCTTATCATATTAAGTTTACCAACAAACGGGTCGGCAACAGTCTTAAATACTTGGGCAGAGAAAGGTTTTTCCACGTCACAAACTATTGATAAAACTTCGCCGTTTTCATCAGTAGCCATAACAGGTCTTCTTTCAAAAGGTGATGGTAATAGGTCAACAATTTCATACATAAGGTTTAGAACGCCCATGTTTTGCAATGCAGAGCCACCCATAATAGGTATGGTTTCACCTGCGCAAAGCCCCACTCTAATACCGGCAACAACTTCATCATTACTTAAAGTGCCTTCTAAGAAGAACTTATCTAATAATTCTTCACTAGTTTCAGCAGCCGCTTCAATCAAAGCATCTTTTAACAACTTAACGTCGTCAAGCATACGGGTAGGCACTTCAACTTGTTGCCTGCCCCCTGGTGAAAACTCAAACGCTTTACCAGAAATAACTGACACGTAACCCTTCATTTTGCCATCACGAAGTATAGGCAAATGGGTTGGAGAAATTTTCCTACCGTATTTTCCCCTATACGCTTCAACAGTTGCAACGTAGTTGCTATTTTCTTTATCAATTCCGTTAACGAAAATCAATAGTGGAATATGACGGCGCAAGCAATATTCAATAGCCTTTTCAGAGCCAACGCTTACGCTTCCGTTAGCATCAGCAACCAAAACTGCGCCACCTACTGCACGCATTGCTTGTTCAAATTCCCCTTCAAAATCATAAAACCCAGGCACGTCTACAATATTAATCTTGCAATCTTCCCAAGTAGTATGCGCTGAGGCAAGTGAAATAGAAATACCCCTTTGCATTTCTTGTTCATCAAAGTCCATAACGGTGTTTTTATCTTGCGTTTTGCCTAACCTATCAATAGTTTTACCATTGAAAAGGATTGCTTCAGCAAGAGAAGTTTTACCTGCACCGCTATGCCCTATGATAGCAATATTCCTTATTTTATCTGATGTTATTTTACCCATGATAGTTTCCCCCTTATAATTCGTTTATGGTAAAATTTACGCCATTTATCTTTGGCTATATATATTATAACTCAAAACATATAACTTTTCAAGGGGATTTTAAAATTTAATTTGTTTTAATTGTTAAGAAATGGCAAAAAACAATGATTTTACTAGTAATCTTCTTCGCTAATATTTTCAAATTGACTAGCAAAATTTTGCACGGAAATATTTTCTTTTTGTCCACAAGGGACCGAACCGCCACAAGGATTTACTTTGGGCTTTGTTGGGCGTGGTGACGGGTCAAAACAGCGAATATCAACCAAAATAACGTCACTACCTATTTTAACTATTTTTCTTTCTTCAATATACATTTGGGTTTTGTCAAAACACTTAAAAATCCCCCTAAGGTTTCTACCGGGAACAACAATACCTATAAGCCTACCTTCTGGGAAAATTAATTTTAGGTCAATAATTTTACCCAAACTTCTGCCGTCTGCAATATTTATAACTTCACGCTTTTTTAAATCGTTATAAGATAATTCCATACTATTATAGTATGCTTTAAGTATTTCAAAAATGAAAGCCCCAAAAAAAACGCTAAGAGAAACAACCCTTAGCGTTTAATTTTTTGTTATTTTGCTTTTTGTTGGGAAGTGGTCTGTTCCTTAAAAAAGCACGCAGTAATTAGAAGTATTTTGCCGTTTATCTGCTACTATTTTCTTATTTGGTTTTTAGTAGTGAAGATAATTGAATAGTGATTTATCACGGTTTTACGGATAAAATACAATAAGAACAAGTGATTTTTTTAAGGGGCATACCCAGAGTGGTCTGTTCCTTAAAAAAGCACGCAGTAATTAGCAGTATTTTGCCGTATAAATTCAATTATATGAACGGATAAAATCCTTTTATATCCTAATACATACCGCCCATGCCACCTGCTGGCATTTGTGGTGCGTTTTCTTCTTTAATATCAGCAATAACTGATTCGGTTGTTAAGAATACGCCTGCAACTGACGCAGCGTTTTCTAAAGCAGACCTTGTCACCTTAGTAGGGTCAATAATACCACATTCAACCATATCGCAATATTCGTTAGTTAATGCGTTGAAACCAAAGTTAACTTTGTTTGCCTTTAACACTTCGTTAAGAATAACTGAACCGTCAAGCCCTGCGTTTAATGCAATTTGTTTTAATGGTGCTTGAACTGCTTTAAGAACGATTTCTGCACCAGTTTTTTGGTCACCAGAAAGTGTTGCAATATATTTTTCTAAAACTTTAATTGTAGAAATTAATGCAATACCACCACCTGGAACAATACCTTCTTGAACGGCTGCTTTAGTAGCGTTTAATGCGTCTTCAATACGAAGTTTCTTTTCTTTCATTTCAATTTCAGTTGCTGCACCAACGTTAATAACTGCAACGCCACCAGCAAGTTTTGCTAAGCGTTCGTGTAATTTTTCCCTATCATAATCAGAAGTTGTTTCAGCAATTTGTGCTTTAATTGCTTGCTTTCTTGCTTCAATAGCCCTTGGGTCACCTGGGCCGTTGATAATAGTTGTGTTATCCTTATCAACTTTAACAGTCCCTGCACGGCCAAGCATA
>JAZRDW010000255.1:0-16063 GCA_045660505.1 Christensenellaceae bacterium
CCTAGTTAGCGTTAAGGAAGTTCAAACCCTTGCCGGTGGCGACGCATCTGGTAGAGTTCAAAGATAATTAAGTTAAACAAAATAAGAAAAGGTAGGTTAATTTAACCTACCTTTTTTAATGTTTAAATTTAATTAATCAAAATAGCCTTTATAATCAATTTTATATGTTGATTTAGGGAATAAATAGTTATATAGTTCAATAAAATAATCGTCAGTCATACTAGCAATAAAGTCAACGACAATTTGGTTTTTTTCTTGCTCAATATATGGCAAACTTCTCTTATAATAAGCCTTATTTATATAATCAATATGCTTAGTAAATATAGGCGAATTTTTATCGCCATTAACCAAACTATTATATAAATTATTAAACATTTGTTCCATCATAGGGTAAATGGTGGAAGACATCAGCGAATTTGTTTTTTTATTGTTATATAAAAACTCATAGTTATCTTTTTTAGCCTTTTTAAGTGCGTTAAAATACTCTTTATCAAGTTTAATATAGTTTTTGCCATAACTATTTTCTATAATGTTTATAGAAAGGTTGTTAACTATTTCAGCATTAATAGTGCCTAAAACACTTTCATCATAATTATTTTCGTTAAAAGTATTAGTTCTAGTTCCATCTTGCCTATCTTTACCTAAATAAGCAATAATATCGGAAATTCTAACAACACAGCCTTCTAAAGTTGATGGGGAAAGGGTTTTAATATTACTTAAATCTAAATAGCAATTTTCAATTAAATTATCAAGTTCGTTAAAAGAAGAAATAGTTTTTGGGTAATAAGTTTCCATTTCAATTTCGCCGTTATGCCCGGCAATTCCGTCAAGAGTTTGCAAGGTAACGTTATAAGGGTAAATGGTATCTAAAACCCTAACAGACTGTAAATTGTGTGCAAAGTGGCGATAAGTTTTAGAAAAATAAATTTCATCTAAAATACTTTCGCCTTCATGCCCGAAAGGGGTGTGACCTAAATCGTGCCCCAAAGCAATCGCCTCAATTAATTCTAAGTTTAAGTTTAAGGCTTTACCGATAGTTCTTGCAATTCTAGAAACAAGTTGCACGTGAAGAATACGCCTAGTAATATCATCATTTTTATAAAAAGAAAAAACTTGTGTTTTATCAGCATACCTATTATAGAACGGGCAGTTAATAATTTTATCAATATCCCTAATAAAGTTGGAACGCAAAATAGAAGGCTTATCGTTAGTATTTAAATTTCTTCTAACTGCGTTATTGTCATTAAACGCATAAGGGTTAGGGGTGTTGTTTTCCCTATCAAACAAAATTTTCTCTTCAATTTCTTTAGATAACTTATCATATTTTGCCATAATTTCACCTAAAATAAATTTAACACAAAAGGTAAAAACTGTCAAGAACTTTAACTTAAAATGGCTATCTAAATAAAAAGAAGTAATTTTGCAAATTCTTTTTATTTAACCTATTGCAAAAAACAAACTATTAGTATAAAATAATAATATAGAATTAATTTTAAGGGTGATTTTTCTATGTTAGATTTTTCTAATTTATCAAAATACCGTGAAAACAATAGAATAGAAGCAAAAAAATCACTAGGTGGACTTCCGGAAAGTTTATGGGAAACCTATTCAGCCTTTGCAAATTCTTTAGGTGGACTAATATTGCTTGGGGTAATTGAGCATAAAGATAAAAGTTTATCGGCAGTAAACTTGCAGTCCCCACAAAAATTAATTGATGAATTTTGGACAATAATAAATGATAAATCTAGGGTAAGCGCTAACGTTTTAACAAAAAACAACGTTAGAATAGAAAAGGTAAACGGTTCAAACATTATCGTTATAGACGTTCCTAAGGCTCGCCGTGAAGAACGCCCTATATATATTAACGGGAACGCATATCTTGGCACTTATAGGCGAAATGGTGAAGGAGATTATCGTTGCAGTAAATTTGAAATTGATTCAATGATTAGGGATAAATCTATTAAATCGCAAGATAGCGTGATATTATGCAATATGAATTTATCCAGCCTAAATTTAACTACAGTAAATAAATATTTAGATTGTTTAAGGAATTCAAGCACGAATAAACTTAATATTAAAGAAAGTGTAAATCAAATTCTTAACGATTTATGCGTTGTAGAGTTAGGCAAGGATAAAGAATATCACCCCACTATTGCAGGAATATTAATGTTTGGGTATTACGGTGAAATTAAAAAAGTTTTGCCAAACTATTCGTTAGAAATTGACTGTGATTTTTTAAGTATAAACGGCAAACAAGAAATGAACTTGTTTGATTTTTATTGTTTTACTTTTGACATAATTAAAAACAACCTTAAGTTAAATAAAGAAGTAAATAAAACTAAAATTTTAGAAGCGCTTGTTGAAGCCCTAGCAAATAGTATAGTAAACGCTGATTATTATGTTGAAGGTGGGGTAAAAATCACTTGGGAAAAGCAAAGAATTATATTTTCTAACGCAGGTTCGTTTAGGCTAGAAATTGAAAAGGCAAAGACGGGTGGTATATCTGACCCAAGGAATAATTTACTTATAAAAATGTTCCACAGCATATCAATAAGCAACCGTTCGGGTAGTGGAATACCTAAAATATTTAGGGCATGGAAACAAAACGAATTTTTAACCCCAAAAATTATAGAAGAATTTGACCCCGATAGAATAACCTTCATACTAGATTTTGTTAGTAAAAAGGAAAAATCAAATACGAATATAGAAGAAAATATTAAAGAAAAGAAAGAAAGTTTAAGTTCAAAAGATTTAAGGTTTAAGGAAATTATAATTGACTATTTAACCGATAACGTATTAGGGGATGAACAAGAAATTTCTACTTTTCTAGGTGTAAAAGAAGAAAAAGTTAGCCTATTAATTAATCAATTAGTTAAAGAAGATATTTTAATTATTGAACAAGAAAATGGTAGAACGGTTTATAAATTGAAGTTGAAATACGATAAAAATTAGCCTTTTGAAATGGCTAATTTTTATTTTTAGCAATAAACACTTTCAAAACTAAAATATATATGTTAAAATATATGTATAAAAATTTTTGAGTTTATTGTTATGAAAATATTATCACCTGCAGGGAATTTAGAGTGCTTAAAGATTGCCGTATATAACGGCGCTGATGAAGTTTATCTAGGGATAAACGATTTTAACGCACGCAATAATATTGATGGGTTTAATATAGATAATCTTTCTGAAGCCGTTGATTTTTGTCATATTTACGGGGTTAGGGTGTGTTTAGCAATAAACATATTATTTACTAATGAAGAAGT
Source organism: Christensenellaceae bacterium (assembly GCA_045660505.1). Lineage (GTDB taxonomy): Bacteria > Bacillota > Clostridia > Christensenellales > Borkfalkiaceae > UBA1259. The sequence goes on from JAZRDW010000255.1 coordinate 3,267, forward strand.
TCAAGATGCCCTTAAAATAATAGTTAAAGCCTATAATTTAGGGGTAGATGCTTTTATTTTGCAAGACTTAGGGTTAATTAAGTTGGTTAGTGAATTTTACCCACAAATTGAAATCCATTTAAGCACGCAAATGGCTGTAAACAATCTTGAAGGTGTTTTAGCGTTAAGTAAATACGGCGCTAAAAGAGTTGTTTTGGCTAGGGAAACACCACTAAAAGAAATTAAAAGAATTAAGGATAATTGTGATATAGAAATTGAATACTTTGTTCAAGGTGCACTCTGCGTATGCTTTTCAGGGAACTGCTATTTAAGTTCAAAATTATATCAAGCATCAGGCAATAGGGGTCGTTGCAAGCAACTTTGCCGTTTGCCTTTTACTTTGGAAAAGGACGGGGCAAAAATTAAAAAAGGCTACCTGTTAAGTGCAAAAGACTTTAATATGATTAATAGGCTAAAAGACTTAGAAAATGCGGGGGTAGACGTTCTTAAAATTGAAGGTAGGGCAAGAAGACCTTATTACGTTGGCGCAACCACAAGGGAATATAAAAAGGCGTTAGAAAATAAAAAGGTTAACCAAGATAACCTTAAACTTGCCTTTAACCGTGAATATACCGAAGGTTATTTTAACGGCAATGGCAGTATAATATCTAACTTGCAAAATCATATCGGCATTGAAGTTGGGAAGGTGGAAAAGGTTAATATAGGAAAAAACTTTAACCAAGTTTATTTTACTTCTAATAGAAGTTTAACGCCAAAATCAACCTTTAAGTTTATTGCTAATATGGAAGAAAAGGCCGTTTCAACGGCATTTGACTTAAAGCAAATTGAAAGTGGAAAGTATATGCTAACCACTACCAATAAGTGTGCCGTGGGCGACAAGGTAAACCTAATTATTGATAGTAAAAAGGAAGAAGAAATTTTAAGTTTTTCTTTCAAAAGGGATTTAGATTTAGCCTTAAACTTTAGCGTTAACAAACCTATGCACGCAAAAATTACAATTGATAACAAGGTTTTAGAAATTTTTGGCGATACTTTAGAAACAGCAAAAAATATGCCTATTCTTAGGGCGCAAATTGAAGAGTGTTTTTCAAAAAGCCAATTTTTTAATGCTAAAATAAACGATTGCATAGTTGAAAAAGTGTTCATACAAAAAAGTAAACTAAATGAGTTTAGAAGAAAGGTTTTTGAAAGTGCAAAAGAATATTTGGTTAACAAAAATAAAAAAGATATTAAGGAAGCCAACATTAATTTAACTTTTAAGCCTATCAAAAAGTTCACGAATTTTGTTTTTATTGAAAAAGAGAGTGAATTTAACCAAAATATAAAAGAAAAAAATGTAATCTATTCACCTGAAGAATATATTTTAAGCGAAATTATATCCTTAAACGAAAAGTGCAAAGGGGAAAATAAAAAGTTATATTTAGATTTACCGAACTTTGCATTAGAAGAAGATATAAAATTATTAAAAGATATTGTTTATAAAACAAAGGTTGGGGTAGTTGCAAATAACTATTATGCCTTAACTTTTGAGTGTGATATGGTTATAGGCGCTGGGTTAAACGTATATAATGATATAACTGCAAGTTGTTATTCTTACCCTATTTTATCAACCGAAAGTGAAAATTACGGGAAAATTGACTATCCGTATATGACACTTCGCCATTGCCCTATAAAAGCGCATATCGGGGGGGATTGCTTAAATTGTAAATATCAAAACGGATATATTTATAAAATGCAAAGTGGAAAAGAACTAAAATTAAAACGCAAAAAACTATCAACTTGCACTTTCTATTTAACTGAATAAAAAAAGCCCAACGCTTAAAAATCAAAAGCGTTGGGCTTAATTTTTTTAATTAAATTATCTATTGTTAATTAACTTTGTTAATTCAACAGGGTCAACAATCTTGCCGTCTTTATAAACACGCATATTACCAGAAGCAATTTCATCAATTAAAATAACTTCGCCGTTGTTGTAGCCGAATTCAAACTTAATATCCCATAAATCTAAACCGATTTTCTTTAAGTCATCAGCAACGATTTTGGTAATTTTTAATGTTTGTTCTTTCATGCTTTCAAACATTTCTGGGGTCATAACCTTTAATGCAACTAAACCTTCGCCAGTTACTAGTGGGTCGCCCTTTTCGTCGTTCTTAAATGTGCATTCAACGTAACCGCCTTCTAAAACGGTGCCGTTAGCGATATATTCGCCGTATCTTCTAATAAAACTACCTGTTGCAACCAAACGGCAAATAACTTCTAAGCCGTTGCCACCTTGCGCTTTACCAAAGCATTCTGCAGGAAGAACTTCCATAGTAGCATTTTCAATATCAGCAGAAACGTAGTGGGTTTTAACGCCAGCTTCTTTTAGCATTTCAAAATAATAAACTGAAGTTTGAAGATTTGCTTTGCCGATACCGTCAATAGTTAAGCCAACGGTGTTTTCACCTGGGTCAAACACGCCGTCTTTACCAGTGCAATCGTCCTTAAACTTTAATAAAACGTTGCCGTTTTCTAATTGATAAACATCTTTTGTTTTACCTGTGTAAATTTTTTTCATAAATAATATCCTTTTAAATAGTTTATATATTAATAATAAAGTATTAATTCAAATTTTGCAAGAATTTTGTATATAAAAAAATAAAAAATCATTTATTTTTTCTTTTAACTAAAATAAGTATTGTTTATATTTATAAAACCTTAGATAAAAATTCTTGTAATCTTGGGTGTTTAGGGTTTTCAAAGAAGTCTTTTGGGTTATTTTCTTCCTTAATTTTACCTTCATCCATAAAAAGAATTTTTGAAGCAACTTCTCTAGCAAAGCCCATTTCGTGGGTGACAATAACCATAGTCATACCTTCATCAGCAAGTTCTTTAATAAGTGCCAAAACTTCGCCAACCATTTCAGGGTCTAGGGCAGAAGTAGGTTCGTCAAACAAAATAACGTCTGGGTTCATTGCTAGTGAACGGATAATTGCTATTCTTTGTTTTTGACCACCTGATAGGGTTGATGGGTAAGCGCTAGCCTTATCTTCAAGACCTATTCTTTTTAGAAGAGCAAAAGCAGTTTGTTCTGCTTGTTCTTTAGTCTTTAATTTTAATTGAACAGGGGCAAGGGTTAAGTTGTCTAAAACGGTTAGGTTATTAAACAAATTGAAGTGTTGGAACACCATTCCCATTTTTTGCCTTGTTAAGTTAATGTCCACGTGGTTTTCTTTATATAATTTTTTAATTGCAAGTTTATATTCTTTACCTTCGTTATTTTTCAACAAATCTTTTTGTTTAATTAAAGAAATAACCTTTTTATCAATATCGTTAATGAACTTGTTTTCATCAGTTTCTCCACAATTAACTTGCATTTCATTTGGAAGGTCTTCATTAAGAATAGCAAGTGTTTTTTTGCTAAATTTTTCACTTTCAAATTCTTTATAAAGGGTTTTATAGGTGTTAGAAGTCCTAATAATATCAAAATGAAGATATGGGTCAACTTGATTAATTAAATTGCTTTCAAACCAAACTTCACCAAAATCAGGTGTTTCAAGCAAATTTAAGCATCTTAAAAAGGTAGATTTTCCACTTCCTGAAGGCCCGATAACAGCCACCTTTTCACCTTTTTCAATACTGTATGAAATACCACGCAAAACTTTTTTATCACCAAATTGTTTGAATAAATTATCAACCTTAATCATAGGTTCTTTTATTGAAGAGTTATCTTTCATTTTTCTTCATCTTCCTTTCAATTATTTTTTGAATTAGGGTTAAAACTAACACTACGATTAAATATAAAAGTGCGGCAGTTAACAAGGTCATCATATAAGCACCAGGCTCAATATACCCAATGTCTTCGGCAACGCCAAGCAAATCCCATTTTTGGTCGTTATTTATCATTAAAGCAATACAACTGATAATAGAAGTTTCTTTAACTAGAATAATAACTTCGTTAAAAAGGGTAGGGATAACAACTTTTATTGCTTGTGGTATAACTATTTTAAACATTGTTGCAAACCAAGAAAGTCCTAAACTTCTGCCTGCTTCCATTTGTCCGTTATCAACAGAACTAATACCACTTCTAATAATTTCAGCGATATAAGCACCACTATTGATACCGAAGGCTAAAATAGGCACTATTAAGTTGGTTGGCTTATATTTGTAAGATACCAAGATAATGCTAGACATAATTAAAAGTTGAACTAGCATAGGGGTTCCACGAATAACTGCCAAATAAACGTCGGCAAATTTATCTAAAATTTTAATAAATATATTTGTTTTTGGTGCGATTTTAATTATAGCCAAAATTACGCCTATCACAAAACCCAAGATAAGCGCAATAAGAGCAATTAGAAGGGATATTCCTAACCCTTCTAATAATCTACCACGAATAGTCCAAACAAATTCTAATTGTTGTAATATTGGCATTTTTTCCTTCCTAAAAAAAGTTTAAATTAATTTTGCTATTAAATAATACCACCACTATGTTTAAGGGTTAAATAATTAACTACGCCTTCATCAATAAGAACTTGTAAAACTTGGTTTACTTTTTCAACTAAGTCAGTTGCTTGCTTATTGAAATAAATAACGTATGATTCTGGTTCAGCGTCGATAGGGTAGCATTCTAAAGCGCTATTTGATTGAGCAATGCTTTCTGCTGGAAGTTTGTCGATTACAACACAATCAACTCTACTTCCGATATCGTTGCTTGCTAAAATAGCATTTTGATATTTGATAACAGATGCGTTAGTATTTTCTAATTCACCAGTAACGTGATTGCCGTCGTCATCAGTAGTTCCATCAATAGCGTCGCTAACCATATAATAACCTGTAGTTCCGTTTTGAGTACCAATCTTTTTGCCGGCTAATTGTTCAAGTGAAACAGTGCCACTGAAAGAACCTTTAGGTGCAATTACGTATTGAACTGAAGTTGCATAAGAAATTGATGAAAGGGCAATAGCATCACGTTCATCATTTTTGGTCATACCAGCAGCCCCTACTGCAAATTTGTTTCTTTGAACTTCTTCAAGAATTTGCTCAAACTTAATATCTTTAACAACTAAATTGTAATCAAGAACTTCAGCAATTTCTTCCATAATTTCAATGTCCACCCCAACTACTTTACCATCAACGGTTAAGTATTCGTAAGGGGCAAACCCTGCGTTTGTGTAAACATATAATGTTTCTTTGCCGTTATCTGTTTCTTGGCAAGCTGCCATTGTTAAACATGCAAAGCCCATTATAATAGCCATTAAAACTGTAAAAAACTTTTTCATTTTGTTCTTCTCCTTTATATAAAAATATTTATTTACGCTATTAAATTTGTCAAGCGTTGTGGCACCCCCAAGGAGAATTGAACTCCTGATTCCGCCGTGAGAGGGCGGCGTCTTAACCGCTTGACCATGAGGGCATAAAATTTAACAAAAAAGTTAAAAGTGAATATATGTATAAAATACATATAAATATGCGTTTATTCTATCACAAACAAGTTATATTTGCAAATGATTTATGCAAAAAAATGAATAAAAATAAAAAAAGACCTGCGTTGGCCGACGAAAAAGTAAATAATAACCCGTTTTCTCAACAGGTGAATGCCACGCTTATTGTGTCTGCATCTCTTTTATACAAACCGGAAAAAACGACGGTTAAGAGCACCGCTATCCAATAGTAGACAATGGCTTTCTTTTAATATTATCTGTGGATTTTTTTTAACAATTCCTATCGCACCACGAAGGTTTATTTTATTTTAGCAAATTAATAATATAATTGCAAGTTTTAGTTTGACTTTTTTAAAGATTTATCATAAAATTTTAGCGAAAGGGAAAAAATGGAAAAACAAATGAAAAAAGAAAAATTATTCAATTATAGGCCTGCGTTATTTTTAGCGCTTGGGATAATTTTAAGTATATTAACTGCTTACTTTATTATTGTAGATATAATATGGTTAGCGGTAATTTTTGGCATTTTGTTTTTAGTAAATTGCGCATTAATTTTTCTAACTTGTTTTAATAAAGAATTTTCCATAAAATACAAAATAATTTTAACCGTTATAATTTGTGTGCTATCACTTTTTTCAAGTGTTTTTATGTGCAATCAAGTTAGTAATTTTAATAGTGAAACACTTAATAATCACTATCTTACGGTTAAAGGGAATATTGAAGAAATAAGCACTACGGAAACAGGAAACAAATTAGTTCTAAACACCTGTTCTGTTAGTGGTGCTATTAAGAAAAAATTAAATTATAAAATTCAAGTTTACGTGTCTGGCGAAAACCATTTAGATATCGGTGATATTATTTGTTTTTCAGGGTATATTACCGATAATTCTAGCGTTTATGAAAACAACTTTTCAGTTTATTCAGTATTATATGGCATTAAATATAGCGCTAGTATTGATGCTGATAAAATATCTGTGATAGGCAGTAAAACTACTATTTTTCAAAAGGCAAATTTGTTTATCAGAAACACTTTAAGTTCGGGGCTTAGTGGGGATGAATTTTCAGTTGCGTATGCACTTTTAACGGGTAATTCTGAAAATATGGATTATGAAGTTATTTCTGCGTATAGAACGGCAGGGGTAGCGCATATTTTTGCAGTTTCAGGTTTACATATAGGCTTTTTATCTATGGTGCTAACCTTTGTTTTTAATTTGTTTAAGGCAAAACCATGGGTTAAAACAATATTTATTCCCATAATACTATTTTTCTACGTGGGTGTTTGTAATTTTTCAGCATCTTCAATTAGGGCAATGATAATGATTACCGTTTCCTTAATAGCATCAATAAAGGGCAGGCGATATGATGGGCTGTCTTCTATTGCAATAGCGTGTTGCATAATTTTAGTTTTATTCCCGTTGCAAATTTTTACGGTTGGTTTTCAACTTTCTTTCGTGGTAGTGTTAGGCATACTATTGCTTTCAAAACCTATAGCAAGTTTATTTAAGTTTTTGCCAGAAAAACTTGCTAATTCTTTAGGCGCAGTCATTTCAGCCCAACTAGCAAGCATACCTATATGTTTAATTGCTTTTGGGCAGTTTTCCTTGATTGCAGTTTTAATAAATTTAATATTTATTCCGTTTGTTACGGTAATTTACGTTTTACTTTTAGCATTAACCTTAATAGGTGGCATATTTTCAATTGCGCCTATAACCTTGTTTATCCCAAAATATATTTTAATGTTTGTGAATATGTGCATACAAGCATTTGATTTTGAGTTGTTTTTAGTAAGTGGTGTTACACTTGGTATTTTTACAATTACCTATTATTTGGCAATGATTATCCCAAGTGAAATATTAAATTTAAAAGGCTTAACAAAACTAATTTTAACCATTGTTTTAGTAATAATTACAATAACGGGTAGCATCATAACTACTAGTGTTGAAAACCACAATGAAGAACTAATGGTTTGTGGTTCTCCGTCAATAAGTGCAACCATAATTAAAACCGAAGAAGAAAACACCCTAATTGTATCAAACGTTTCAAATATTTATTCAACGGGTAGGTTAAAAAGACTGCGTGATAAAAAGGGCGTTTCACAATTAGATAACGTTGTAATTTTAGGTGGATTTTATATTGAACGGCAAGAGTTTATAACTAAACTTTACTCGGTGTTTGACATAGGCAAAGTTTATTATTATGGTGAAGAAAATTGTGCGCTTGACCAAGTTATATATAAGTCGTTCAATATTGAAAGCAAAAATATTAATCATAGCCAAGATTTAGGGTTAAACGGTCTAAAAATAAGTTATCTTTTAGATGGCGTTGTTGCAGATATTGAAGTAAATAATAAAAATATTGCAGTATTTTCAAGCGTAGAAGACGCTAGTTATTTTGGGCTTAACAAAGAGTATGAATATATAATTTCAAATTGTAATCAAAATTTAATCAACGCTTATTATAACCCTAGCAAAATGATAAGTTATCAAAGGAACCTATTATTTTTAGACGGCGAAAGTAAAGGAAGTGCAATTTTTAATATAAAGTGATATATTTAACCTAAAAAGCAAATAAATATCGTTGCAAAAACACGCAAAAGGTGATAATATATATAAGAGGTAGTATTGTCTTGAAATATATAGAGTTTAAAAAACAACTTGATGAAGATATAGAATATCCAGTTTATTTATTTGAAGGGGAAGATGCGTTTTTTAGAGAACGCGGTTTTTCTTTGTTAAAAAATAAGTTTGTTTCTAATCAAGAATTAAACTTTGTTGTTTTAGAAAATAATTGTTCTGTTGATGAAGTTTTATCTTCATTAAACGGCTATCCGTTTATGAGCAATAAAAGGCTAACCTTAATCCGTGAATTTTACCCTAAGCAAGATTTTTTTAAAAAGGGGTTTAACGATTATTTGGATAACCCTAATGAATACGGCGTGCTTGTAATATTAAATGAAAAGCAAACGGATTTTTTTAAGGGCAAAAAAAATGCTTGCACGGTTGATTGTTCTCATGCAGATATATCAATTTTAATTAAGTGGGTTAAAGCGGAGTGCATAACTAATCAAGTTCAAATTGATGGTGAAAGCGCAACTATGCTTTGTGAATTTTGTCTTCTTGATATGACGCGCATTGAAAACGAAACTAAAAAACTTTGTGCTTTCGTTGGTGAAAACGGCGTTATTGATAAAGAAATAATAAACCAAATGGTTGCCCGTGATACCGAATATAAAGTTTATCAAATGACTGATTATATATCTCAAAAGCAGTTTGATTTAGCATTTTTGGTTATAAAAGATATGTTAAACAAGGGCGAAACTGAACAAAGGATATTAACTGCCGTTTACAATTATTATAGAAGACTTTTACATGCATCAATTAGTGATATGAAAGAAAGTGAACTTGCTAAAGCCTTTGGGATAATGGAGTTTGCTGCAAAAAAGATAAAGGCGCAATCGGCAAAATTTACAAAGCGTTCACTAAAGAAGGCAGTTGATTATTTAGTGGATATGGATTATAAAATAAAAAGCGGGCTTGCTAATCAAGATGAAGGTATGTGGCAAACCGTGTTCAAAATAATGTTAGATAAATAGGGGGCGTAAAAATAATGAATCTTGTTGATAGAATTGCTAAATTTTGGAATAGTTTATCAACTAGCCCAGAAATGGTAGTTGCTTTCGTGGTAAGCGTTTTAGTGTTTACCGTATTATACTTTTTTATTTTGAAATTTTTATTTGATAACAAGGCAGATTCCTTAATATGGGTGTTTGTTTTTGCAATGATATTAGGTGCAGGTATTTTGTTGTTCGTTGAAAAGGTTAACACGGCAATATATCTAGTAATCCCTGTTTTGTTATTGATAACGACAATCGTTTTATATTCTGTGGAATTAAAGAGAATAATTTTAGCCCATCAATCAATGAAGTTAACTAACCTTAACCACTTATCACTTGATGAAGAAAGGGTTAAAAAATGTATTGCAGAAATTATTAAGGCATTGCAAAACATGGCTAAAAACGACGTTGGCGCAATAGTAGTTTTATCAAACGGCAACGTTCCATCACAAGTTCTAGATAGTGGCGTTGTTTTGGATAGTGACGTTTCTAGTGAACTTATTGAAAGTGTTTTCTTCCCAAAAACACCATTGCACGACGGTGCTATGATTATTAACGGAACTAAAATTGTTGCGGCTGGTTGCTTTTTGCCCCTTTCACAAAACGTGGATAATATCCCAAAAGATTTAGGCACACGCCACCGTGCAGGTTTAGGTATTACTGAAACTATTGACGTTGTTTCTATTATCGTTTCTGAAGAAACGGGGATTATTTCAATCGCAAAGGCGGGCAAAATGACAAGGTATGCCGATTTTGAAGCATTGCGCAAAACTTTAACACGCTATTTCTGGCAAGAATTAGACGTTGATATTAAATAGGAGAAAAAGTTTATGAATAATAAAAATTTTCAACAAAACGATATTGATTCTAAAGATAATAATAAGTCAGTTTGGAAAACGGTTGGCATAATAGCACTAGCCCTTGGCTTGGCGCTTTTAACCGTTTTTATAATCAACTTAAATAGATAACTAAAAACTTATAGGTATAAAGATGAAAGACATTGCTATTAAAGAAGATAAGATTTTATTGCCTAATGAAAGTGTTGATATGAGTAAATGGGCGTGCATTGCTTGTGACCAATTTACAAGTGAAAACGAATACTGGGAAAGTTTAGAAAGTTTTGTTAAAGGAAGTAAAACCACTTTAGATTTAACCTTACCAGAAATTTATTTAGAAGATAATGCAGAAAAACGCATTGAAAAGATTAACAAAAATATAAAAGAATATTTGGAAAGCGGGGTATTTACTACTTATGGTAACGGCTTTATTTTAACCGTTAGAAAAACCCCTTTCGTTGAAAGAAGAATAGGGCTAGTTGCTTCATTAGACCTAGAAAAATATGAATATTCACAAAAAAGTTCATCATTAGTAAGGGCAACTGAAGGCACTATTGAAGAAAGAATTCCACCAAGATTAAAGATTAGAAAAAATGCTGATATAGAGTTCCCACACGTAATGGTTTTATTTGATGATGAAAAAAGGGAAATTACCGAAGAACTCTATAAAAACAGGCAAAATTATAAAAAGGTTTATGATTTTGAACTTAATATGGGTGGCGGTAGCATTGAAGGTTATTATATAGATAATGCTAAAGAAGTTTTAGATAAGTTTGCAAATTTATTAGATAGTGATAGGCTTGTTAAAAAATACGGCAAGGAAGATAATTTCTTGTTTGCTGTTGGTGATGGCAACCACTCTTTAGCAACGGCTAAAACCCACTGGAACAATATTAAAGCCACTTTAGATAAAGAAGAAATTGATACCCACCCAGCAAGATATGCTTTGGTTGAACTTGTTAACATTTATGATGAAGGTATTTATTTTGAACCTATTTATCGTTATGTTTTCGGTGTGGATAAAAAGGCATTTTTGCAAGGCTTAAATAATGTGGATGGCGGTAAAATGCAAGTTTACGCTAATGGCGAAATTGCTTTAAGCGAAGGTAAAAACGAATTGCCAGACGGCATCAGGGCAGTTGATAAATATATTAAAGAATTCATTGAAAAATTCGGTGGTTCAGTTGACTACGTTCACGGCGAAAGTAACCTTAAGAAATTAGTTGATGCAAAAGACGACGCAGTTGGCATATTGTTTGAAAAATTAGATAAGGCAGATTTATTTAGATACGTTTCTAAAAACGGGGCATTCCCACGCAAAACGTTTTCTATGGGAGAAGGTGTTGAAAAACGCTATTATTTAGAAGGAAGAAGGATAACAAAATGATTAAAGTATGTAAATTTGGTGGAACTTCAATGGCTGATGCAAACGCCATAAGACAAGTAAAAAATATTATTGAAAAAGATGATGCGCGTTCTTTTATAGTTGTATCAGCGCCAGGCAAACGCTTTAAGGATGATATTAAAATTACCGATATGCTTTATCGTTGCTATGATGAAGTTAAAGAATTTGGTAATTGCAGTAAAAGTTTTTCTATTATTCGCCAAAGGTTTGTTGAAATTGTTAAAGATTTAGGTATTGATTTAGATATTAATTCAGTTCTTGATAAAACTGAAGAAGAAATCAACTTAAGCAAATGTCCAGACTTTGCAGCCTCTAGGGGGGAATATCTTTCAGCCGTTATTGCAGCAAACTTCTTAGGCTTTGAATTTATTGATGCTAAAGAAATGATTAGGTTTGATAGCCACGGCAAACTTAACGATGATTATACTGCTGATAAAGTTTATAATCGCTTAAAAGACGTTAAAAAGGCAGTTATTCCAGGTTTTTACGGCAAAAACTTCCAAGGTGAAATTAAAACTTTCAGCCGTGGTGGTAGTGATATTACAGGTTCTATTATTGCAAACGGCATTAAAGCAGATTTATATGAAAACTTTACTGACGTAAGTGGTTTCTTAGTTTGTGACCCAAGAATTGTGCCTGAAGCAAAGGTTATTAACCAAATCACTTATAAAGAAGTGCGTGAATTATCTTATATGGGCGCATCAGTTTTACATGCTGAAGCAATTGCACCTGTTATGAGAAAGCGTATTCCTATTAATATTAAAAACACCTTTAAGCCAGAAGATAAAGGCACAATGATTGTCCCTAACGAAATGTATGAAGCAAAGGCTGGGGATAGCATTATCACAGGTATTGCTGGTAAGAAAAACTTTACCGTTTTACTTATTGAAAAATCAATGATGAACGCCGAAGTTGGCTTTATTAGAAAGGTTTTATCAGTTGTTGAACATTATAATCTTTGTGTTGAACACTTGCCATCTGGTATTGATACTTTATCAGTAGTCTTAAGTTCAGACCAACTTAAAAACGGTGTGTTAACTGATTTAGTTAACGAAATTAGGGAAAACGTTAACCCAGATTACATACACGTTATTGAAAATATTTCATTAATAGCAACCGTTGGTCACGGTATGGCACGCCGTTCTGGTACAGCGGCATCACTCTTTGCAGCACTTGCTAAAGAAAACATTAATATTAAAATGATTGACCAAGGTTCAAGCGAACTTAACATTATAATCGGCGTTGCAAATTCTGATTATGAAAAGTGTATAAGTGCAATTTATAAAGCATTTATTCAATAATTTAAGGTAAAAGAAACCACCCTTTTTTCTTGAAAAAGAAAAGGGGTGTTTTTTTATTTTAAACATAAATAAAAGTGAAAAATTTTAACAAAAAAACAAATATTTTTTATAAAATATAATATTACTAAAAATGAGTTTGAAACTTTTTTTAAAAATTTAATAAAAATTAAAAATCACAAGTAAAACACTAATAAAAACGGCAATTTGTAATTTTTGAAA
>JAZRDW010000256.1:0-2775 GCA_045660505.1 Christensenellaceae bacterium
TAAACTTAAACAGGAGATAAAGAAATGAGTCAAGCAAAATTGACCGAACAAGACAACACTCAAAATAAGAAAAAAAGCAAAGCAGTTTTTTCTAGAAGTCAGTTGTGTATACCTTATGCGTTATTTCTTTTGCTGTTTGTAGTTTTTCCGTTAATGCTAATAATTTATTATGCGTTCACTTCAAAAACGGGGCAATTTACTTTTGATAACTTCGTTTGGTTCTTCTCAACGGATACAAATATTAAAAACTTGTTTTTTAGTATGGGATTAGGGGTTGTGACTACCGTAATATGCCTACTTATAGGCTATCCTGTAGCATTAGTTTTAGCCAAAATGAAATCTAGCAAGAAAACTATACTATTGCTTTTATTTATTATGCCAATGTGGATAAACTTTGTTTTAAGGGCAATGGCAATGAAAGAACTTCTTTCAGTTTTGGGCTTGTTTGGTAAATATAATTATTTAAATACCGTTATTGGTATGGTATACGACTATTTGCCGTTTATGATACTACCACTTTATACTACCTTAATTAAAATAGATAAAAGTTATGAAGAAGCAGCCCTAGACTTGGGCGCAAGTCCGTTTAAGGTGTTTATGTCTATAACATTACCACTATCTTTACCAGGGATTATAAGTGGAATTATGATGGTTTTTTTACCATCAATGACTTGCTACGTTATTTCTGATACCTTTAGTAATGGTAAAATTTTGATAATAGGTCAACTTATTGAACTATGGTTCGGCGATGGTAGTAATTGGAATTATGGGTCTACTATTGCATTGATTATGCTAGTTATTATGTATATCGGTATGCTTGTAAGTGGCAAATTTTCAGAAGACGAAAACGTTAGGGGGACAAACTTATGAAGAAGTTTTTATCAGTTTTGATTATCGCCCTAGCATTGATATTTGTTTACGCACCTATAATTTTGTTGTTAATTTATAGTTTTACCGAATCAAAAACCATAGGTGTTTGGTCAGGATTTTCTATAAATTTATACGTTAACCTATTTGAAAGGGAAAAATTAATTACCATGATAACAAATACGCTAGTTTTAGCCGTTTTATCTGCGTTAATTGCAACAATTATAGGAACCATAGGCGCACTTGGTATTTTCTACAACAAAAAAATTCTAGGTAAATTAACTAAGCACGCTTCACAAATACCTATTATTAACGCTGAAATTGTTACTGCAATTTCACTTGCATTAGTTTTTTCTTTCGTATCATTAGGTAGAACTTATTTATCACTATTAATAGGGCACGTGGTGTTCTGTACACCATTTGTTGTGCTGTCAATAATACCGAAATTACAACAAATGGATTCAAGCCTATACGAAGCGGCATTAGATTTAGGCGCAACGCCTATGCAAGCATTTTTTAAGGTAATATTGCCTGAAATTTTGCCTGGTATTTTTTCTGGGTTTATGTTAGCAATAACCTTGTCGCTTGATGATTATATGATTACTGCATACACAAAACCACCAACGTTTGAAACTATTTCAACTTACGTGTATGGCGCACTAAAGAAACCAAAAAATTCATACTTGCCTGAACTTAGGGCATTATCATCAATAATTTTTATTATAATGATTATTGTTGTTATTATTATGAATATAAATGCATCATCTAAAAAACAAAATGAAAATAAAAAAATATAGGAGAGAGAATAAATGAAAAAGTTATTTAATAAGTTTATTGCTAGTCTATTATGTGTTTTATTAGTATTTTCAGTTTTTTCAATGTTTGGCTGTTCAGCAGAAGCAGATTTAAGGGTTTACAACTGCTACGACTATATTGATGAACAACTTATTGAAGATTTTGAAGATTACTATCAAGAAAAAACAGGTAAAAAAATAAAGGTTGAATATTCTTGCTATGATACGCCTGAAGATTTATACAATCAATTAAAGATTAATAGTGGCGCATACGATTTGGTTTGTCCATCAGACTATATGATTGAAAAAATGGCTAGGGAAAACATGCTCCAACAAATTTCTATGCCACAAGAAAGCAATTACGTAAAAAATCTTTCACCATATATTAAGAGTGTGTTTGAAGGTATTTCTTGGGGAAATAACAACGAATATAACCTTTCACAATATGCAATAGGGTATATGTGGGGTACGCTTGGTTTAGTTTATAATGCCAACAAGGTAAGCGATAATGATATGAAGTCTTGGTCAGCATTGTGGAATACAAATAGCACTTTCTCAATTAAAGATAGTGTTAGAGACACCTATTTTGTAAGCCTTGCTAAACATTATTCTGCTGAACCTGAAGCAAAGAAACTTCAATATTTAAATGGTGAAATTACCCTAAATGATTATTCTGCATTCTTAAAAGCAAAGTTTAACGATACTTCTGCTTCAACAGTATCAGCAATAGGTTCTTCTCTTTCGCTATTAAAAAATAAAAGCAACTGCTTTGGTATGGAAGTAGACTCTGGTAAAGATGATATTATTAAAGGTGATATTGATATTTATTTTGCTTGGAGTGGTGATGCAGTTTATGCTATTAGTGAAGCGCAAAATAGTGGCGTTCAATTAAAATATTCTGTACCTGAAGAAGGTTCAAATAGTTGGTTTGACGGTTGGTGTGTTCCAAAGGGCGCAAAAAACAAAGATTTAGCAATTGAATTTGCAGATTTCTTATCTAGACCTGATAACGTTATTAAAAATATGGAATATATCGGTTACGTTAGTTGTATTGCTGGTGATGAAATTTTTAACTGGGCAAAGGATACTTACGGAACTAACGAACAAGGCACAC
>JAZRDW010000257.1:0-5663 GCA_045660505.1 Christensenellaceae bacterium
ATATTAGAAAGTTCATTTGAAAGTTCTAAATATCTTTCCTTTGCAATAGGCGAATTTTCTAAGCGTTCATTGAAAGTTTTTGCTTTAATTTTCTTTAAATCTGCAAATGAAAACACAGTAGAATTTGATTGTTCAACTTGAATTAATTCTTCTTGAACGGGTTTTTCAATATATTTAAAGTTGTTTTTAGCAACTATTTCATTAAGCAACTCTTTAACCCATTTAACTTGGCGATTTGACGATACTTTAACGCGCATAGGATAGTTTGCATATGCCTTAATAGTTGATGCATCTGTAAATATATATTTTGTATCTAAATATTCGCTTGGAATTAAGCCTATAAATGCATTTAAGGTTTTACCACGAATAGTAAATTTAACGATAGGCTTTTTACCCACCTTAAAGGTTTGTGATTTTTTGCTATCTATACTTCTAACCCTATCAATTTGGTTGATGCTTTCACAAATTTGAGAGTATCTTTCATTAGCAATAGGTAAAATAGAAAGTTTTTCATTAAAAGTACGTTGGTCTTTTTTAACGCCAAAGCCTGCAAAAGGATTAACTTCTAAAATAGTAAACCCATATTTAGCACAAATTATATCTATCAACTCTAAACTCCATTTAGTTTGGCGTTGAGATGTAAGTTTAACACGCATAGGGTAATTTACGTAAGTTTTTTGGTCAGAAACGTCAGTAAATACGTACTTAGTGTTTTCAAATTCATTAGGGCTTAACGCAAGATAAAGATTAAGCGTTTTTCCCTTTATGTTAAATTTCGCAATAGAAATATTGCCTTTTTTATATGTTTCAGCCTTTTTAGACTGAATAACCCTTACCCCTTTAATACGACAAAGCAAATCAGAAATAAGGTTATACCTATCTTTAACTTCACTAGATGAAGCATCAAGTTTTTGTCTAAAGGTGCGTGTGTCTTTAGTTGATGACAAATTATCAAATGGACTAGTGCTAGTAACAGCAAGTTCAGAACTGATAATAGAACTATCTTGCACCACGGCAAAAGGTATAGGTGTATCAGTTAAAACAGGTTGAGTATTTTCAGTTGTTAAATTGTCTTCTTCAGTTTGTTCATTAAGAAGAATAATCTTTAATCTTTCATCAGTAGCAAGTTTTAATTTCTTTTCAGCAATAGGCGTTGCAATCATAGCAAAAACAACTAATAAAATGCATAACCAACCTGCTGGTGATTGCATAAACAATACAAAACTACCTATAAAAGGAATACGGGTACCATTATAAATACCCTTAATTTGGTCATAAGTAACCGGGAACCTATCAGCAATATCATTAGCATCACCTTGTAAAAGGAAATACCTTTGATTTGGGTGGTCTATAGTTGGCTCTTCAATGGCAACTATTCTGTGAATAATAAATTCCCCTCTAAACTCATAAACAACAATATCGTTAACCTTAAGTTCAAACTCATCAGGAACTTCAGAGATAAAAACTATATCAAATTTTTGAAGTTGGTCTTTAACTTCCCCTTCTTTTAAGTATTTGTGGTTAGGTGATATGTAAGACATACTGCCACTACGAACAACGTTTACAACCGGTAAACCTGGCCCTACTTTGCTACCACTTGTACAAAGTGAAACAGAAATTGACATACCAAAAGATGCAAAAAGTGCAATACAGCAAATAGCAAGCAAAAGCCTATCAAAAATCGCTTCAAAAATTGATGGCTTCTTGTCTTTATTCTTTAAGTATTCAGTTTTAATTTTTTCGTCGTCTAACCCGGCTTTAATCATTTTTAATGCAAATTTAACAAGCATCACTACTAAAATAGTGAATAGAACTGTTAATAATATAAAAACAACCAAACAGAGTATAAACTGATAAATATCAAATTCCATTTCTTGTGTTAAAAATAATAAAAAAAGTGCGTTATTTAATTAAACAAACAATTTATCCCACGCGCGTAGAAAGACACGTGGGATAATATCGTTATTTAATTTAGTTAATATTCAAACTAGCCTTAGTGTTTATAATTAAACAGTTGGAGCAATGTTTGAAATGTGCATATGTAATTGTAATGAGTGACCGCCAAAGAATACTTCGTTTTGGAACCTATTGTAATCTTCAATAGTTGGAAGTTGAACGTTAGATTCAAAAGTAATAATATCAGTAATGCTAGCGAATGTTAAAGTGCATTTAAATAAGCCTGCAGATTGGTCCCAAGTCCACTTAGGTCCTTCTGTTTGTTGGTCAGCAGTTGCAATTACCTTAGGTTCTTGTTTACCTGCAATTGGTTTACCACATGGGAAAGTAAATACGCTAACTTTTTCTGTTTCTGCATTAGCGTCATGGTCCCAAGTAAATGCCC
Source organism: Christensenellaceae bacterium (assembly GCA_045660505.1). GTDB lineage: Bacteria > Bacillota > Clostridia > Christensenellales > Borkfalkiaceae > UBA1259. Next base: position 2,342 of record JAZRDW010000257.1, read on the forward strand.
TTTCAGTTCCAAAATAAACGTAAGATGTAAGTGCGTTTGTTTCAATCACGTTACCTGCGTTTGTTGCTGGTTTGAAAGTAAGGTCAAATTTAGGATAATTATGTTCTAAATCTGAATAGGTTGCTACAATAGTAGCGTTCTTAGTTGCTTGGTCATCAGGGGTAATATTGATAGCAGTAATATTGTGTGACAATGTATAAGTACCAGCAGCCCCATTTTGACTTGATTGTTCAAGTTGAACAGTTTGATTGATTTGTAAACCGATATCAGTAGAAGTACCAGCATAGTTCCATGCAGCATAAACACCACCGATAGTAGCACATAAAATCATAGCGATTAAAATGCTTAGTTTTTTCATAAAAAACCTCCAAATTTTTATATTTTATAAAAATATAATATCATCAGCAAATTGTGTTGTCAAGTATTTTTTTATTTCTTTTTCATATTTTCTTGCAAAAGTTTTTTAGAATATTGTATAATAAATTTATCAAATTTTAATCAAAAAAATAATGGAGCAAAAATGAATAAATTATACGAAAAAAATCAATTAATGTTTTCCATAATTTTTATAATTATTTACGTTGTTGGTGCAAGTTTATGCGATATGCTTTCAGACTTAGTGAACATAAGTAAAATTTTTACCTTCTTTTTCCTATTAATTTTATCATTAATTTTATTTTTTTGGATAAAAAACAATAATCTAAAAAAAGAATACGGTTTGTGCAAACCTTATTTTAAGGCAAAAAAATTTTTATTCTATATTCCCCTTTTAATATTGATATCTACCAACTTTTGGCTAGGAATTAGATTAAATTATAATTTACTTGATACAATTTTTAATTGTTTAACTATGCTTTTAGTCGGCTTTGTTGAAGAAATTATTTTTAGAGGGCTTTTATTTAGGGCATTAGAAAAAAACAACCCTACTTCAGCCGTAGTTATATCTAGCATAACTTTTGGCTTTGGGCATCTAATAAATTTACTTACAGGTGGTTTTAGCAACATATTACCTAATATTTGTCAAGTTTTTTACGCAATGGCTGTTGGATTTTTATTTGTAATAATTTTCTATAAAGGTGGTTCGCTACTTACTTGTATCATTACCCACTCTTTAGTAAACGCTTTTTCCGTTTTCCAAAACACAAACGCCCTTACCCCATTAATTGAAATTTTAATTTCCATTGCAATAATCGTTGTTTCAGTTGTCTATTCACTAATTTTATTAAAAACCTTAAAAACAACTAATAAAACATAACTAAAAACAAACAAAAAAAGAACTAATTTTCGCTAGTTCTTTTTTTCTTGGCGGAAAGGTCGGGAAGATGTTCGAAGTTTATATAAAATAAAAGGGCGAGAAATTTATCGTGTCTTAAGATTGTGTACTATTAAAATAAAAGTTGTAATTTTTACATCAAATTTTTGATTATCTTTATTTTGTTTTTTCTATCAATATGTAAAATTATTAAAACAACAAATGCACAAATAATTACACTTATTAAAAACTTTAAAATTGTGTGTTCTGTATGCATAAATATTTTAGCAATGAATGATGACGCAAGTAAAACCATGCCTTGTGAACAATAAATTATAGTGCTTGCCTTTCTGAAATATCTTGCCGCCTTTATTTTAATGTTGATTTTTAATAAAAACAAAACAAAAAAGAATGCAAACGGAATAAGAAAAATAGACGCATCTGTACTAGATGACAAATTATTAATTTTTAGAAAGACCATTTCTAAATAATAAATCGCAAAAAAGGTTAAAAATAAAACTAATAGTTTCCATTTGTTTGTTTTAAGAAGTTTTTCTTTGTTTTCTGCAATTATTTTACCTAATACATAAAATATTACTCCTGCAAGTATAGAATTACAAAAACCATAATTAAAATTTATTGAAAACACTTTTGAATATGTGTTTGCAATAACGCAAAAAACATACAAACCTAAAGCAATTATAAAAATATATTTTGTCTGTAACTTTTTAGCAAGAAAAAAAACAAAGAACGCACTAAAAATAGAACAAGTTAAGTACCACGAACCCAAAAAAGTTGAGGAAATAACAGCGTTTAATAAAAAGGATAACCACGTTTTTGGGTTTGTTATATCTTGTAGATATAATTTGTATGCAATGTAAGGAATATTCAAAACAAACCAAGCAAGGTATAAAATTAGCAATCGCTTTATGTAATTAAACAATTGTTCATTTGTTATGCTTCCTTTGTTTCCATGACTAAAAAGAAAGTAAGCAGATATGGTAAAGAAAAATGGAACACCCCAACGAGACAATAATTGAACTCCATAAAATTGTAAATTTTCGTTTACGCTAAAAAATATATTTGAATGCAATAGAAGAATGCATATACTAGCGACAAATTTTATGATATCAATAATATCATGATTTTTCTTTAATGTTTCCATATCACAATCATCCTTCAACTAAAACATAATTCCATTTAACGTTTAAAAAAAAGTGAACAAACTCATCTTCCTTTCTAGGTTCGAATTTGTTCACGTTTGGCGGAGAGCGAGGGATTCGAACCCCCGTGGGCTTGCACCCAAACGGTTTTCAAGACCGCCTCGTTATGACCACTTCGATAGCTCTCCATAAGTGCTTTTTGCAAAGCACTATTTTTTCAACATTACATATTGTATATGATTTTTATTTTTTTTGCAAGCGTTTTTAACGCCTTTTTTATAAATCTGAAAATTTTATTAATTCAACGTCAGATTTAGAGAATAATTCCAACGCAAATTCATCAGGATAGCCGTTTTTATAAATAACTTTCTTAATACCAGAGTTCAAAATCATTCTTGTACAAATAACGCAAGGTTGGTGTGTTACGTACATTGTAGCGCCTTCTAAACTAACGCCCAATTTTGCGGCTTGAATAATGGCATTTTGTTCAGCGTGAACGGCATAGCAAACCTCTTGCATAGTGCCACTGGCAATATTTCTAACCCTTCTTAAACATTCACCCCTTTCAGCACAACTTTCAATGCCACTAGACGCTCCATTATAGCCAGTTGTTAAAATTCTTTTATCTTTAACAACAACCGCCCCAACGTGCCTATTTTCTTGATAACAACTTGACCAACTAGCAACAGTTTCTGCTAGTTCCATAAACCTTTTATCCCATTTATCCATAAGTATTTCCCCTAAATATTATTTATCTTTTTTAACCATTTTTTCAAGTTCTTTAATGAAAGAAGTTGTATCTGTAAAAGAACGATAAACTGATGCAAAGCGAACGTAAGCAACTTCATCAATATCTTTAAGTTTTTCACAAATCATTTCGCCTATTGCTTTACTAGAAACTTCTTGC
>JAZRDW010000258.1:0-4209 GCA_045660505.1 Christensenellaceae bacterium
ATGCACAGGGTCGCAGTTTGGCAATAACCTTGCAAGTATTGCATGCCCTGATTCGTGGTATGCAGTAATGCGTTTATCAGTTTCAGTAACAAGCCTACTCTTCTTTTGTGGACCCATTAATACTTTATTAATACCTTCGTAAAGGTCTTTATTAGTAATTTTATTTCTATTTTCCCTTGCCGCAAGAATAGCCGCTTCGTTTAGTAAGTTTTCTAAATCAGCACCAGAAAAACCGCTTGTCATTCTAGCAACAATCTTAAAGTTAACGCTTGCATCAATAGGTTTATTGCGTGCGTGAACCTTTAAAATCGCTTCCCTGCCACGTACGTCTGGCACGTTAACGTAAATTTGCCTATCAAACCTACCAGGTCTTAGCAATGCTGGGTCTAGAATATCTGCACGATTTGTTGCCGCCATAACTATAATACCGTCGTTTGCTTCAAAGCCGTCCATTTGAACAAGAAGTTGGTTAAGTGTTTGTTCCCTTTCATCATGGCCACCGCCCATACCTGTTCCCCTTTGGCGACCAACGGCATCAATTTCATCAATAAAAACGATACATGGCATACTTTTTTTAGCCACGTCAAATAAATCACGCACCCTTGATGCGCCTACGCCTACGAACATTTCAACGAAGTCTGAACCACTTATTGAGTAGAAAGGCACCCCTGCTTCACCTGCAACCGCTTTTGCAAATAAAGTTTTACCCGTTCCCGGAGGCCCTACTAAAAGTACGCCCTTAGGTATTCTTGCCCCAACTTCTGAGAACTTTTTAGGGTTCTTTAAGAAGTCAACTACTTCAGCAAGTTCTGCCTTTTCTTCTTCTGCACCGGCAACGTCAACAAAACGAACTTTTATATCCTTATTAACGCGCGCATTTGTCTTTGCAAAGTTCATGGCGCTCTTTGTTCCGCCCTGTGTTTGCATCATTAAAACAAAGAATACTATTGCAATAACAACGCACCCTATTATAGGCAATAATGAAGACCAAATTGAACCTTCATTAGGGTTTGTATAGTTAAAATCAATACCTGCTTGGCTCAATTTCTCTTCCAAAGCATTAACTGATTCGCCTGCACGGGCATAGTTAGTAACAAAACTTACAACTTTTGTAATTTTATCTGCTTTAATTAAATTAACGTCAAACTCAACAACGTAGCCATCAAATAGCACGTTGCTAATTTCAAGGGCATCAAACTGAACGTTGCCCAAATAAGTTTTAATTGTTGTGCAATCAACTAAATTCATTTCATCAAAAGTGATGGTTCCTTTATTTTCGCTTGCAACTTCAACAACGTTATAAAATTCAGAATAACTTACGTCCTTTCTACCATTAACACAATTCATAACAGAAAGCCCCGCTATAAGTATAACGGCAATGGTTAAGATTATCCATATTAGTTTAGGTTTCTTAGTAGTGTTCAAAATCAAGTATCTCCTTTTTTTAATTATAAGTACGTAGCCTTTGTAGTAGGGAAGTAGCACCCACAAACAAAAGCACTTTTTTTATTTATATATACTAGTATACTATATTATACCTTAAAATACAATTGAATTTTTAATTTTTCTTTGGAAAAAATTAGTAAATCAATATATTTTTTTGTTTTTTAGCGTTATTTTTTTGTAAAGACAACAGAAAATGTTTAATTCAAATTTTTATCAAAAACTTTTGCGCCATAATTTATTTTTTTTGCGCTAGCATTATAATTTTGCATTTGCGCATATTATATACGCATACAATTTTACACAAATAACTTTTGCACTTATATTTTGACAATTTTAATCATCATATAAAAAAATATATATTCAATCTATAATTTACAAATATTTAGTTTGTATAAAATTAGAAGTCCAGCATAAATTTTATTAACAAAACAAAAAAATAAAAGTAAAATAGCAAAAAAACACCTTATAAAAATTTGTCATTTTAACGCTCCCACACAGAATAGCAAAAAATTTTACCTGGCAAAAAAATATGGCATTTTGCCTGAGAAAGGGGGCATTTTATTAAATTGTATATTTTTAATTAAATAATTTAATAAAGGTTATAACACCAAAACTTATTAAATTGTAATCTAAAAATTCAAAGGGGTAAGGTTTATTTGTTTTATTTTTAGGCTATAATTTTACTTTTAATATTATTTTTTTGTTGCGTATCAACATTTTTTAATTATTACGCTTATTAGATATTGCAAAGATTTAATATGCACTTTGGTTTCTATTTTATTTTTGTGCATTTTATCAATATTTGTTCGTGTTTTAGTGTTCTATAATTGATTACTTATTGTTTCACGTGAAACAATAAGTAAAAATAAAAAATGGTAGTGTTCCACGTGAAACATTGTGTTTTTGTTAAAACAACCCCTTAATCAATAAATAAACTGAATTGTTAGCGATATAATTACTGCTAAAAGGGTAAATATAGCATGTTTATAAGCAAAAACAATTATTTTACTAGTGATTTTATAAATAAATCAAATAAATAGTGGTTTATTAGTGTTTATATTGTTTCTTGCATAGAAGAAACAACAAAATATTAAAAAGATTAAATTTTAATAAGATTAGGATGCATAAAGACATTATTAAACTATTTGCTTGCAATTTGCTGTTAGCAAAACTTAAATAGGGGACGGCAAACAATTCTATTGCTACTTCTTTTATTTTTTGTTAATGTGTTAATTAACTAAATTAATATATGCAGGGGTAGACATAAGGAATAAAATTTTAAATAATTATTAAAATAGAAATAATTTTATTTTGGTTTTATAATTATTGCGCTAGCGCTTTTTTTATAATTAAACACGCCAGTGTTTTACTAGCGTTTTAACATGTTTTTTTATGTTTGTTTTTAAGGATATTAATATATTTTATTTTAATTAATTATTGTATTTATGTTGGTTATTGTATTTATGTTTTTTATGTTTATTTATATTGTTTATCATAAAATAAGATTAATTTTAATTCACACAGAAAAGAATAAATTGGAATATTATAAAATTATTAAGCAAATCAAATTAGAATGATTTATTAAATTGTATATAGTTTATATAGGTCCTGAGGCAAGTGCCGCCCTAACAAGCCCTGCAACAAAGTCAACTATATGCGTTTCTGCAATAACTGTTAGAATTAGATTAAATATACCTATATTGTGAACAAAACTTGCAAAGTAAGTTTGTGTTATGCCATAACTAATTTCTTGAATAAAACCGATAGGGATAATACCTATAATAAACATAACAAGTTCTAAATAGTATAAACCACTAAGTAGCCCCATTACTACGCCTAAAATTCTATCAACAACGGCTACGGCAGTTATAACGTGAAGTTTTTTAACAAGTTCGCCGATAAGGAAGAATAGAATTTTTAATATTATAAATAAAACTAAAACTGCAAGCGCAATAACAACATAATAAGCAAAGGTTGGGCAAATGATTTGGCTTAAAGTAACGTCTACCGGAATATCAGAGCCTGTTGCAACGTCCATAACGATTGATGCAACTAGTCCACCCATCTGGACGGAAGAAAAGTTTGATGCAATGGCTTCTTCAATAGTAGTGTTCATAACAGCATTACCAAAAACGCCCGTCAGCGTACCACCTAAGCCATTAGCAATGTTTGTCACAAGGGAAAACTCATTTTCCATAAACTGCGCTACAAACGGGCAAAGGATAAGGGCAAGTATTAAGCCAAGTATAGTCCCAAAAGTTGAAAAGAACATTTTAACAAACCCTTGACATAACCCAACAATAATAAATATTAAAACGAAAATGACTGCAACCGAGTCAATAATTTTAGGCATAACGCCGTTTAGCAATAATTCCATAACTTATTTCCTATAAGTTTTATATATTAATAATAGCATACTTTGTTTAATTTATCAACCTTTTTATTAAAAGTAAAATATTAGGCAAATGGTATAAAAAAAGAACTTTTGGTAATAATTTAAAAAACTTAAACCTAAAGGAAGTAAAAATGGCTAAAAAATCTTATTCGTTTAATTCTTTTAACAACTATTGTGCAGACGGAATATATCAGTCTTTAATAGAGTGCAACTCACAAAACAAATCCCCTATATTTATATGTATAGGCAGTGATTTGGTTTTGGGGGATAGCCTTGGACCGTTAGTAGGAACTATATTAAGAAAAAAGAATATTCAATCTTTTCTATACGGAACGCTTAACTACCCTATAACTGCAAAAGAAGTTGAT
>JAZRDW010000259.1:0-1678 GCA_045660505.1 Christensenellaceae bacterium
AAGTTTTATTTACTCGCCCACAAGCAATCGGCAAGTTGAAGGAAATTAATAATGTTAAAAAAAACGATTTAGAATATATGAAAGAAATTCGTGACAGTCTAGGTATTAATCATCTATAAAAGTAAAAGGTGAATTTAATATAAAACAATAAAACCGGCGAAAGGGAAGAGCGTTATTTCGACGGTTTTTTATTTTACTTTTATAAGCAAACAAATTTATTATTTTTTGCTATTTTAATTTAGTTTATTTATAGTTAATGTAAAATATGGTATAATACTTAAGAAGTATTTATAATAGGGAAAATTTATGGCAAAGAAATCAATTTCAGAAAAATTAGCAAAGAGAAAATATCGTTCACCAAATTGGTTCGTTTATTTTATTTATAAAACTGTTATGTGGGATATGGTGGCAAAAAAGTATAATCCTACCATTAAGATTATTGACGACGTTAACGATTGCAAAACGGGTTGTTTCGTTATATTTAACCATTTATCTAGAATAGACCACGCATATATTTTAGGTGCAACCTATCCAAGAAAAACTAACATGATGGCAGCGAATAACGAATTTTATCGCGAAAAATTTTCACTTATATTTGGTTTAAATAAAGTTATTCCAAAAAGGCATTATACTGCCGATACTTTAGCTATTCGTGCGGTAAGTAAGATAATTAAACAACGCGGTTGCGTGACTTTTGCGCCCGAAGGTTTAGCAAGTGACTTTGGTGGAAACAAGCCTATAGTTCCAGGCACAAGCAAGATGTTTAAACACTTCAAAGTGCCAGTATATTTCTGCCGATTAGAAGGTCAATATTTGCAAAACACAAAGGTGTGTTTAGATGAAAGATACGGTCAAACATTTGCAACCATGCAACTACTTTTTACCCCTGAAGATATTGCAAAATATTCTGTTGAAGAAATGGATGATATCATCAATGAAAAGTTCATTAGTGATGAATATAAGTGGAATAAAGAAAAGGGAATTAAGTGGAAAACACACGGAAGAATTTGCCATAGATTAGAAGACCTTTGCTATAAATGCCCTAAGTGTGGCGCAGAATTTACAATGAAGGGTGAAGGCAATAAAATCACTTGTTCTAATTGTGGCAACGGCGCAGAAATGGATGACTATTATCAGTTCCACCCTTACGAAAATGCAGTTATACCAGAATCTCCATTAGAGTGGTCTGAAAACCAAAGAATGGACATAATTAATGAAATTCGTGCTAACCCTGATTATAGGTTTGAAGATGATTGTAAGATAGGTTGTTTAGATGAACATAAACTAATAAAAGGCAAAACTGCAACAAGTTTTATAGTGGGTGAAGGAAAAATTTGGATAGACCATTCTGGCTTACATTATAAAGGCACAAAGAACGGAAAACCTTTTGAATTCCACGCAAACTATAAACAACTTTACACCTTTATAACCGAAGTTGATATGAGTTATTTTAACTTCTATTTAGACAACGAATACTATGATATTTTCCCTAAACATCAAACGGTTTGGAAGTTCTATTTGCTAGTTGAAGAAATGCATAGATACCACGTAAACTTCTATAAAAACTTTAAGTGGAAAGACTATATGTATGAAGGGAAAGAACTAGGAATAGACCTAAAGAAAGAAGAAAAATAAGGCCTAAAAAAAGATAAAAAAATAAAGAAGAAAACCCATCCTA
>JAZRDW010000260.1:0-2156 GCA_045660505.1 Christensenellaceae bacterium
ACTATTTGAACGCCCGTTCTTTTAGAAATGCGAATTAACTTTTCTATATCTGGGAAAAAGGTAGTGCAATCAAAAATAGTTTTGCCACCGCTTTCTTTAAATAAGTTAAGTTCTTTAACGGCAACGTCTTCATCAATATAAATAGCGTTGTCTGCCAAAGCGTAAGGCTCACGGTGAATTAAATATCTGTTTTCTATAGACAACTTTTCCTTAAAATGTGGGGTATCTTGAGTCATATCAAGCCCAGGCAACCAGTCACACAAAATATGTTCGTGCGGAAGTGCGTTGCCAACTTCTTCTTTCTTAATTTCGCCAAGTAAAGTGGTAATCATATCTATCTCCTTAAACTATTTATATTTTAACACTTTATAGAATAAATTACAATAGAAAATTATGCTTTTTAAGTTGTAAAATTATGCTTTATTTTGTTGACTTTAACAATTAAAAATGTTATGCTAAAATCGTTATGAGAAAATACTATCAACACTCAATTAAAAACACTATAAACATACATAAAATTATCACCGTGGACTTTTTTGAAAGAGAAAGTGGGGATAATAGTTTTTTAGAAGCGCACAACTTTTGGGAATTAGCATACCTTAAAAAGGGGGCTATTTCTTTTGAATTACCTGATAAAGAAACTATTAGTTTAAGTAGTGGTGAATTTTTCTTTCTTCCCCCAAACCAAAAGCATAAAATTATAGTTAATGAAAAAAGTTCAATGTTTATTTTATGCTTTAAGTGTTTAACCCCTATACTAAATTCCTTGTCCTTTTTTAAAAACCAACTTTCTGATGACGATTATTTTTATATTTCAAGCATAATGGAAGAATGTTCTAGAACTTTTGATATAAAAAATTATGATAAACTTACCCCACTTGATAACGCAAGGCTTGGGGGCGAACAATGTATTCAGTCACTTTTAACAATTTTTATTATAAATATTTTGCGTTTCCAAACTGAAAGTTTTAACCCAAAAGTTTTACTCAAAAAAGATGATGAAAGTTCTTCAATTTGCGCTAGCATTTTATCTTTTTTGCAAAACAATATTTATTCAAATTTAACTATTGATGATATTTGCTATCAGTTTAACTATAGCCGTTCATATATAAGCCACTTGTTTAAGAAAAAATATAATAAATCTATAATGACCTATTTTAATGAATTAAAAATTGAACGGGCAAAAGGGCTACTAAAAAACAATAAACTATCGGTTAAACAAATTGCTGAAAAACTTCATTTTTCAGACATATCATATTTTAACTTTGTATTCAAAAAACAAGTTGGTTTAACCCCAAGTGGATACAAAAATTCAATATTCCAGTCTTAAAGTAAAAGAGTTAACACATAAAGCAAATAAAACGAAATAATAATATAAAATATAATCTAAAACTTCTCTTTATAAAAACCAAAAACGGCAGAATTTCTTCTGCCGTTTTTTTATTTTGTTTTATTTTATTTGTTTACCTTCTAAATGTTTTTTATAAAGACAATCTTCTAGTTGTTGAATGATTATTAAACTCTCAATTTCTTGTTTGTATTTATCTAAAATTGCTTGGAATTCAAATAAAAAAACTTCTCCTTTTTCCATTTCTTTCAATCTTAACTCTCTCAATTCTTTGTTTTTATTACTGCTTTCGTTCATCTCGTTAACAGCAAGCGCAAACAATTCATATCCTTTTGCTTGAGTGTTTCTATCATAACTTTTTTGTCCATATTCTTCTACAAATTTTTTAATATCTTGTTTAGTGTCATTAGAAAGTTTTTCTATTATTTTATTCATGGGTATCTCCTTTTTCATTGTTATTTAATTTTTATCCTTTATATCCCCAAACTACTGGGCGATTTGAATTGTTCCAACCAAACTCATAACCACTTGGTTTTTCTGCCACACAATAAATTGTTAAACTACTACAAAGCCAAAATGCAGATGAGCCGATACTTGTTACGCTATCTGGAATAACTATGCTTGTTAATGATGAGCAATCATAGAACGCATAATCACCTATACTCTTCACGCTATCTGGTATAACTATACTTGTTAATGATGAGCAATCATAGAACGCCCTAGAAGCTATAAATCTACAATTATTATCTATTTCAGCAATAGTTATAAAACTATTTTGTGTTTTATCAAGATATAAATATTTATTTGT
>JAZRDW010000261.1:0-4873 GCA_045660505.1 Christensenellaceae bacterium
TCCCTTTCCTTTCTCAAAGCGTCGTATTCGGCTTGTTGCTTATCAGCGTTTTCGGTAGCACTTTCCTTATCTTTTTCAATCTTTTGGCTACCCGTTTGAACGGCCTTAAAGTCAGCATCAACCTTTTGAATTTTTTCTTCAACAACACTAATTAAATCGCTTGTATTTTCTAATTCTCTACCCACTTCGCTTAATGCTTTTTCTACGGTAGATTGTTTTTCACGGGTTAATAGAATTTGTTGGCGTTTTTCGTTATAAAGGTCGTTAAGCATAGAAAGGTCGTCAAGCGCTTTATCACGCTTAACTTCTAAATCTTTCTTAATAGCCTTAAGTTTATCCATTTCTTCACGCTTAATAACAAGTTGGGCATAGTTTTCTTCAATTCTTCTATCCCCAGAAAGAAGACCTACCGTATCGTTTCTTCTTGAACCACCCGTCATTGCACCTTGGGTAGTGAAAACGTCACCATCTAAAGTAACAATCTTAAACGCAAAACGATATTTATCAGCAATTTTAGTTGCGTTTTCCAAAGTGTCAACAATCAAAGTATTGCCTAAAAGGTTAGAAATAACGTTTTCATATTGACTATCATATTCAACTAGTTTATTTGCAACGCCTAAAGCGCCCTTTTCGTTTAACGCTAGCGTCACTTGTGGGCTTTGTTCCCTTGGTTTAACCGAAGTAATAGGTAAGAAAGTTATTCTGCCTAACTTATTTGTCTTTAAATATTCAATCAAATATTTTGCTTCATCAGGCGTTTTAGTCACAACGTTTTGCGCGCTTGCTGCTAGGGCAGTTTCCAAAGCGATATCAAACTTTTTATCACTTTTAATAAGTTCTGCAACCACACCTTTGATGCGTGCTTTAACTTGTGGGTTATCCTTAGCGCTAGTTAATAAATTCTTAACTGCTGGCATATACCCTTCATAACTATCTTTTAAGCCTTTATAGAAGTTATCTTTAGTCACTAAACTTGTTATGGTTGAGTTTAATATATAAATTTGGTTATCAATTTTAGCAACTTCTTCATTGCAATTTCTAACTTCAGTTTCTTTATCTTCAATTCTGTTCTTAAAGTCAAAAACAGCACGGTCTAACTCATCAATAGTCTTGTCACAATTTTCTTTTTCGTTAAAGAAACCTTCCCTTTTAACTGACAACGCATCAAGTTTTTCTTGCAACTCATCACGCTTAGCAATAAGGTTAGATTTTTCAATAGACATTGTGCCTTTATTTAACTTAATATCTGATAATGATTCAATAGATTGAATAATTTTTTTACGGTTTGCATCAGCAAGTTCTTCACCTATTGCAATCTTTTCAGAAAGGTTTAACAACCTTTTTGTAAGTTTGTCAAATTTTGCTTGCAATTCCTTTAACTCTTCAGCCTTTTGCAAAAGTGTTTGTTGGTTGAGTGAGAAAGTAGTTTTGCAGTTGTTTATTAAAGAAATATTTTGTTCAATTTCATTTTCAGCGCGTTCAACTTGCCCTAAAAGGTAAGAAATTTTTTCTTCGTAAAGTTGTTTTGCGCCAGAAGATTTTTCCATATTAACACGCTTGTCTAAAAGTTCATCATTTAAACTCTTTAGTTTAGCGTCTGCATCATTAATATCAGAGAAAATCTTATCGTATTCTTCTTGCGCCTTAACTAATTCGCTTTGGCGAAGTGAAGTTTGTTCATCAATACCCTTAATTTTTGTGTAAATTTTATTTTTAGCACTTTCAACGCCGTCAACTTTAGCGATATAAGTGTTAATTTCGTGGAATTTTAATTGAGTAGATAATTCGTTAAATTCTTTTGCCTTTTCTGCTTGGCGCTCTAGTGGTCCTAATTGATTTTCAATTTCGGTTAAAATATCAACGTATCTAATTAAGTTTTCCCTTGTTCTTTCTAACTTTCGTTCAGATTCGTTCTTTCTAGTTTTAAATTTAGCAATGCCCGTTGCTTCTTCAAAGATAAGACGGCGGTCTTCAGGTTTAGCAGACATAATTTCTTCTACCCTACCTTGACCGATAATGGTATAACCTTCTTTACCGATACCACATTCGTGAAGTAGTTCAACTATATCACGAAGCCTTGCAGGTTGCTTGTTTATGTAATATTCACTTTCCCCACTACGGAAAAGTTTACGGGTAATAATAACTTCATTATAATCAATGCTGAACATTTTTGAAGAGTTATCAAAAAATAGTGAAACTTCACAATAAGATAGTGACTTTCTATCTTGTGTTCCACTAAAAATAACGTCTTGCATACTTGAACCACGGAGGGCTTTTGGCGCTTGTTCACCTAAAACCCAACGGATAGCGTCGGCAACGTTACTTTTGCCACATCCGTTAGGTCCAACAATACCCGTTATTCCGTTGCCGAATTTTATTTCAGCCTTGTCTGCAAACGATTTGAAACCGTAAATTTCAACTTTTTCAAAATTCACTGCTTTTTACCACCTGTTTTTTTAATTTTTGTAAGTGCCTTTTCAGCCGCTTGTGCTTGCGCTTTTTTTATGCTAGTGCCATCACCTTCAGCAATTCTAGTTCCGTTGAGTAAAACGGCAACCCTAAATTCAGGCAAATGGTCTGGCCCTTTCTTCCAAAGCGTTTGGTAAGAAATACTGCCCGTTTTATTTTTTTGCACGTATTCTTGAAATGCGTTTTTAGCATCACTTGTTTTTTTAGGTTTTTCTTTTTTCTTTTGCAAAGAAAGATAATCTAAAATAATCGTGTCTTTTATAAACTTTTTTGCGTTTACTAATCCGCCGTCCAAATAAATACCTGCAACAACGGCTTCATAAATGCTAGAGAACAACTTATCATCTAAATTAGCGTTATTTTCAAGCCCACGCCCAAGCAAAACAAACTCGTTTAACCCTAATTTTTTAACTGCATCAAGTAGTGGCTTTTTAGACACTATGTTAATGCGGTTTTTAGTTAAAATTCCTTCGTCACCCGTGGCGTTCTTATAAAGAAATTCCGTCACCACGAATTGAATAATTGCATCACCAAAAAACTCTAGTAATTCATTATCGTTTTCGTTATGTTCATAAGCATAAGACGCATGCGTAAAACATTGGCGAAGTATCATTTTATCCTTAAAAGAATAGCCTATTCTATTTTCAACTTCCGCTAGGTCAAAAATCATTAAACTTGTTCACCTTCTGGTTTATAAAGAGATAGTTTTTCAGTAATTTTATCTGAAATATTAAAGCCAGCATAATCAACTGCTTGGAACACGGTGTTCTTAATAGCAATAGCCTTTGATGAACCGTGTGCTTTAATTACTGGTTTATTAACACCAACGAATAAGGCACCGCCTTTATCGTGATATTCTAATTTAGCCCTAATTTGCTTAAATGTATTTTTCATAAACAAATAGCCGAATTTTGCACTTGTAGACGCCATTATACCTTCCTTTAAGGTTTTCATAACAACGCTAACAGCACCTTCAATAGATTTTAATGCGATATTGCCACTAAACCCATCACAAACAACAACGTCTTGCTTGCCGTTAAGAATATCCCTACCTTCAATATTGCCAACGAAATTAATACCCTTAAGATTTTTTAATAATGGTAAAACTTCATGAATAAGCATATTGCCCTTTTCATCTTCCGTTCCGTTAGATAAAAGCGCAACCCTAGGGTTTTCAACGCCGTTTGCTTCAGCGTAAGCAGAACCCATAAGTGCAAATTGAACTAAGTTTATAGGCTTGCAGTCTGCATTAGCGCCACAATCCATAAGTAAAACCTTTTTATCCCCATCCATAGTAGGTAAAACCGGGCATAATGCAGGGCGATTAACCCCTTTAATTCTGCCAAGTTTAAGCGTTGCGCCAACTAAAACTGCGCCCGTTGACCCTGCTGAAACAAAAGCCTTCATTTCATCATCTTCTTTTAATGCCTTGAAAGCCACGCAAAGTGAACTATCCGGTTTTTTTCTAATAGCAACGGTGGGTTCTTCTTCACAAGTAATAACTTCGTTTGCAGGTAAAATTTCCACCCTACTAGCATCAAACTTATACTTTTTAAGTTCTTCCTTGATAACTTCTTCAATACCAACTAAAACGACTATAAATCCGTCCCTTTCGTTAACGGCATCAATAGCGCCTTTAATAATATCAACCGGTGAATTATCCCCACCGAAAGCATCAACTAAAATTTTCATGAATTTTCTCCTTAATTGCCCCTTAAAACAAATTAATTTTCAAGTGTGCCAACCGTTCTTGGGAAAGGCAACACGTCACGAATATTTGAGATACCCGTTAGATACATAATCATTCTTTCAAAGCCTAAGCCAAAGCCAGAGTGAACCACACCACCGTATTTTCTTAAATCTAAGTAAGACTTATAGTCACCTTTATTAAGTCCACATTCAGCCATTCTTTGTTCTAAAATATCAAGTCTTTCTTCCCTTTGGCTACCACCGATTAATTCACCTATACCAGGAACTAATAGGTCGGCGGCGGCAACCGTTTTATTATCTTCATTTAAGCGCATATAGAAAGCCTTAATTTCTTTTGGATAGCTAGTTAAGAAAACAGGTTTTTTGAACACTTCTTCAGTAATATACCTTTCGTGTTCACTTTGCAAATCACAACCCCAGTATACAGGGGCATCAAACCTATCTTTAACCTTTTCTAAAATTTCAATGGCTTCGGTGTAAGTTAAACGCTTAAATTCGTTATCTTTAACGTTGTTAAGTCTTTCAATAAGTCCCTTATCAACGAAACTGTTCAAGAATTCAATTTCTTCTTTACAGGTAAGCATAACTCTTTCGATAATATACTTAACCATAGCTTCTGCGCAGTCCATATCGTCAGAAAGGTCGGCAAAAGCAAGTTCTGGTTCAATCATCCAAAATTCCGCAGCGTGGCGAA
>JAZRDW010000262.1:0-4532 GCA_045660505.1 Christensenellaceae bacterium
AATATATGTTTAATTTTTTTGCAATATGCACCTTTTTATTTTTAGTAGTCTTTGTTTTTTGTAGAATTTTGTTTTATAAATAAAAAGGGCAAGCGATTTTTTGCTTGCCCTAATTTTTTTATTAAATTTATGCGTTAAAAAGTTTTAATATAAGTTCATATCCCTTTTCAACGAACGCACCCGTTTTAGACGCTTGTTCTTCATTATAACTTTCTGCACCGTTAGATAGGTTTTTGCCCTTTCTATAAAGCATATAAGGAACAGGGTCACTACAATGGGTCATAGTAGCGATAGGCGTTGGGTGGTCTGGACAGATTAAAATTGCATAATCTTCGCCCCTTTCTTCAAGTCCGTTAACAACCGTTTTAACAACCTTATCATCAATTTGTTCTATTGAATAAATTTTATTTTTCAAATCCCCGTGATGCCCACACTCATCTGGTGCTTCCATATGTATATAAACAAAGTCTAAACCGTTATCAAGTGCGTTTAAGCAAGCGTTTGCCTTGCCTAAAAAGTTAGTATCGTAATTGCCCGTTGCCCCTGCAACTTCAATAACCTGCATATTTGTTATTTTGCCTATGCCTTTAAGTAGGTCAACTGCAGAAATTATACCGCCTTTAAGTGAAAACTTTTTAGAAAAATCTTCTAACTGTGGTTTAGTTCCTTCCCCCCAGAACCAAAGTGAATTTGCAGGGTTTTTGCCTTGCTTAATTCTATTAAGGTTTACAGGGTGGTCTTTTAAGAGTTGGTGTGATTTTTCCATAATTGCCAAAAGCCTTTTACCTTCAACGCTTTTTGGTAAAAATTCTTTAATAGGCTTTTTAGTAATATCGTGCGGTGGGGTTAAATCACTTTCCAAAATTCCGTTATCCATAACTAAACAATGGCGATAACTTATACCTGCGTATAATTTATCACTTTCAGTATTTAAATGGTTTGCAAGATAATTGATTAATTCGGTTGCTTCCTCAGTTGAAATTTCCCCTGCGCTATAATCAATCATGGTTTTATCAGCGTAAACTTCTTCATTAGAAAGAGTAACTAAATTTGCGCGCGCAGTAACGTCCGTTTCTTTTAAGTTAATGCCGATTGATGCCGCTTCTAAAGGAGAGCGCCCCGTGTAGCATTCTTTTGGGTTATACCCTAAAACGGATAAATTAGCAACGTCACTACCAGGTTTCATTGAACAAGGAACAGTTCTAAATAAACCAACTTCACTTTGCTTTGCTAAGTTATCAATAAAAGGCTTATTTGCCACCATAAGTGGCGTTTTGTCACCAAGAACAGGTTGGCGATAATCTGCCATACCGTCCCCTAAAAATACAACGTACTTCATTATAAACTCCAATCAATGGGTTTTATGCCCCATTTAGTAAGATATTCGTTAGTTTTAATAAAATGCCCACACCCGAAAAAGCCGTTATACGCTGAAAGTGGACTTGGGTGCGCACACTCTAAAATCAAATGTTTGTTTTGGTCAATAAGTGGTTTTTTACTTCTAGCGTTCCCACCCCAAAGCAAGAAAACCACGTGTTCTTTTTCATTAGAAATTTTTTTAATAATGCTATCGGTAAAAAATTCCCAACCCTTACCCTTATGCGAATTTGCTTGGTGGGCGCGCACGGTTAAAACTGCGTTAAGTAATAATACCCCTTGTTTTGCCCAGCCCGTTAAATTACCCGTTGTTTTTGGCAAAATATTAAGTTCGCTTTTAATTTCCTTATAAATATTAACTAATGACGGTGGAATATCCACCCCGTCAGGCACGGAAAAAGAAAGCCCCATTGCTTGCCCTTCGTTATGATAAGGGTCTTGCCCTAAGAGAACAACTTTAAGGTTATCTAAAGAAGTTATCTTCATACTATTAAAAATATCATACATAGATGGATATATAGTTTTAGTAGAATATTCTTCTTTTAGAAATTCCCTTAATTTAAGATATTTTTCACTTTCAAATTCTTCTTTTAAGAATTCATCCCACTCTTTGGTAATTTTTTGCATAAGTAAACCAAAACACTTTTTATATAAATAATAATACCATTTTTAACAACTAAAATCAATAAATTAAAGCAAAATAAATGATTATATTTATTGCAATATTTTTATTTAGTTTTTATTTTTTATTTTATGCTTATAAATGCTTGCGTTAACTATTACTCCCACCACCAATGAAAGCATTAGAATATACGCCCATAAAAGAAAAATAATAACACCTGCCAAACTGCCGTAAAATGCGTTGTAAGAGTTAAATAAACGAATATAAACCGAAAACCCTATCGTGCCAAAAACTATTATAAAAAGGCTAACTAACGCCCCTAAACCAACTTCACTAAACCTTAACTTTATAGGGCTTATAAAAAAGTTTAATAGCACTATAATTAAATAACTAAAAGATATTATAACTAGGCAAAATATTAATGCAGAAATAAGTTTTCTAACCCCTTTCATCAAATATGAAAAAGCAAAAATTTGGTTGCCAAAAATAACAATTAACCCCACTAAAAAGAATAGTGAAAATAGCAAAATAAGTGAAAAACACGCCCACATACGCCTATTTAATCCACGCTTTCTTAAGGACTTTTCATTATATAAAAAGTCGCCGTCTTTAGACATCTGGTTAAGTAGCCTTATGCAAGAATAAATAGCCGTTATAATAAATAAAAGGGTTGCCCCCTTTGATGCTTTTTGCGCCGTGTAAACAATACTTTCCCCAGCAAGCCTAAACTCATTAGGTAGTCTTGAAACTAAATCCATAGAAAGTTCTACCCCAAACACACTAAAAGCCGTTATCAATAAAAATACTAAGGGTATAACTGCAGTTAAAAAATAGAATACCCACGCCCCTGCAACGGTTGATAGCCTATTATCAGAAAATACCTTTATAACCTTAAATAAAAGTGGTTTTTCTTTAATCATTTTTTTAACTTTTTGCATAATAAAAATAGTTTGCTAAATTAGCAAACTATTTATACTTTTTATTTAGTTTTATCTACATTTTTGGGTGTAGATTTTTGAGTAGATTTCTTCATACTTATCTTTATAGAATAGGTTTGTTCCACTAGTGGTAACTGATGCAGTCCCCGCCGCCACGGACATTTTTAATAGTTCGTGCATAGGTGCGTTGTTTAATAGCCCCACGCACGTTGCCGCAACCATACTATCCCCAGCCCCAACGGTAGAATTAACTGCAACTGATGCAGACTTACAAAAATAACTATCCTTTCCGTCGGTTAAAATTGCCCCGTCTGCCCCTAAAGAAATCATAACGTTTTGCACCCCTTTATCAAGGTATTTATAAGACGCCCTAATCATATCTTTTAAGTCAATAACGGTTTCGCCTGCAAAACTTTCAAGTTCCCTAAGGTTAGGTTTAGCCATAAAAATTTCTCTACCACCTATTGCTGATAACATATTAGTTTTTTCGGTATCAACAATAACTTTAACTTCTTTAGGTATACCCTTAAGAACTTCGCCGTAAAAATCTTCGCTAACCCCTTTAGGTAAACTACCACTCATAACGGCAATCTTAAAGTTAGGCGAAATTTCTTTTACTTTGTTAATTAGTTCTGCTTGTTTCTCAAGTGAAACAACTTCGCCCCTATCATTAATTTCAGTAAGCATAGAACGCTTATCTATAATCTTATAGTTAACCCTAGCATTACCGTTACTATAAACAAAGTTATGCTTAACCCCTTCTTTTTCTAAATTGTGTTCAAACATTTTAGCGTGGTTTTCAAACATAAAGCCGGTTGCTAAAGCCTTTTCACCAAGCCTTGCAACGCCAAGGGCAACGTTAAGCGCTTTACCCGAATAGGTTTCTAATTTGCTATCAATTTTATTTAGCATACCCACATTTAAACTATCAAGTTCAATGGTGCAATCAATGCTTGGGTTCGGGCATATTGTAAGTATCATTTAAAATCATCTCCTACAAGGTTAAATCATTTAACCTTAATTATTTTTTTGCGTCAGCAATTATTTTTTCTTGTGCTGAAAAAGGAACTTCTTCGTACCCTAAAAACTCTTGGGTAAATTTACCACGGCCTTGGGTCATACTTCTTAAATCGGTTGCATATTTAAGCATTTCAACAACAGGTGCTTCGGCAGTAATTTCTTGCAAGCCGTTAACCGTTTCCATACCTAAAATTCTACCACGGCGTTTATTCATATCCCCTAAAATATCACCCGTATAGTTATCAGGAACTAAAATCTTATAGGTGTTAATAGGTTCTAAAATTACAGGTTTAGCATTTTTAATACCTTCTTCGTAAGCAAGTTTTGCCGCAGAAACGAAAGCAACTTCTTTACTATCAACAGGGTGATATTTGCCGTCAAAAAGCGTGCATTTTAAATTTACCATAGGGTAGCCTGCTAAAACGCCCTTTTGTATCGCTTCTTTTAACCCTTTTTCAACTGCAGGGATAAAGTTTTTAGGAACTGAACCACCAACCGTTTCATCAACAAATTCAAACACGCCGTCGCTAGCACCAGGTTCAAACTTAATGTTAACAACGCCAAACTGACCAGCG
>JAZRDW010000263.1:0-1240 GCA_045660505.1 Christensenellaceae bacterium
AATATTTTAAGATAAAATTAAAGAGCCACGGCAATTAGCAGTGGCTCTTAGTTTAATAGTTGAAAACTATTTAGTTATTAATCAGCCATAACTTTTTCAAAGTGAATAGCAATGTCACCATATGCTTGGATTACGATATCAAACATACCTTCGCCAGCAGTAGCAGTAGCATAACTATAAACATGCCATGCAGTACAGTTATAGAATGGAGATTCTGGACCTACGTAGAAACCAGGTGTAGTTCCGTTGTTATTATCATAAATACAAAGTGAATTATAACCAGATTCAACGCCTACAGATGTAAAAGAATCACAAACGAAGAAGTTTAAAAAGATATCAAATTGACCGATTGTTGTTTCGCCTTCATAAGCAAAATCTGAGTTTAAGATAATTTCAGCATCACTAGTTAAAATGATTGATTGATATGTTTCAGATTTGTAGTAATTAGCAACGTCTTCATAAAGTTGTACATAGTCAACTTCGCTTGCTTCTAAAAGAACTTCAATTTCAGCAATTGAACAATCATCTTCATGTACGTAGTAGTTATCAAAATCAAAACCAGCAGTTTCTAATGCTTTAATAATTGATTCAACGGTTAAATCAGTACCTAAAGCGAATTCAAGGTCAAAAGTTTTTGGAATTTCAATATCAACATAATATGTTTTAATTGCTAATTCTAATTCAGTAGTTAAACCATCAATATAGTTTTCTTGAAAAATTTAAACAATATCAGCATCAGTAGAAGAATCTTCAATCTTCTTTTGTGCCAAATATGTCATTGATTCTGTTTTAGATACGTCTTTAATGTCGTAGAATAAAACGCCTTCAGAATCCCTTGATTTAAGTAGGGAACTGCAGTAAATGCCCTATCCTTATTGTCTGCTTTAAGGTTTGTCATAGAAAAATTATAATAATAGTCGTCACTTTCATCAGTTTCAGTACCATTATCAGATAGTGCTAAAGCATCAGTTTCAATTCTAACGATTTATTTTTTAGTAGCGTCGTTTGCATCAAAAGCATAAACGGAATTTTCACCAAACACGTTATCATAAGATACAGGGTTTTCATCAGCGTAATCTTTAGGTAAACTAATACACCGAATACAACACTAAGGTCAGATGAAATCTCTTCATTTCAACCTTGATAATCTTAACAACGTATTTAATAAGGTGCAAATTAAAAGATTTTTGCACAAATTCCCAAAATTTTATTTTTTAACTATAATTCTTTGTAAAACAAA
>JAZRDW010000264.1:0-6060 GCA_045660505.1 Christensenellaceae bacterium
ATGATAACTTTGTTGTTTTAGGTATAGGTGGCTCTGCATTAGGTCCTATAGCAGTTTTCCAAGCATTATGCCATTTAAGGCACAATGAATTGCCAAAAGCAAAGCGTAAAGCACCTAAATTATACGTTGAAGATAACGTTGACCCAGAAAGAATGATTGCTTTGTTAGACGTTTTGGATTTGGATAAAACAATGTTTAACGTTGTTACTAAGAGTGGTGCAACTAGTGAAACAATGGCGCAATATTTAATTATTATGGACTTGTTAAAGCAAAAATACGGTGATAAAGCAAGTGAACATATGATTGCAACAACTTCTGCATCTAAAGGTAATTTAATTAAGATTGCCCAAAATGAAGGGTTAAAAACATTCTATATCCCTGATGGTGTAGGTGGTAGGTTCTCTGAACTATGCCCAGTTGGTTTGCTACCAGCAGCCGTTGTTGGCGTTGATATCAAAGAACTTCTTGCAGGTGCTAAATATATGGATAAACTATGTTTAACTAAAGATTTAAAGAAAAATCCTGCATTAATGACTGCACTTTTAGAATACATTGCTATGTCCCGTGGTAAAAATATTTCAGTTATGATGCCTTATGCAGATAGTCTTAAATATATTGCAGACTGGTATTGCCAACTTTGGGGTGAAAGTTTAGGTAAAGCAGTTGATAACGAAGGTAATGAAGTGTTTGTAGGTCAAACACCAGTTAAAGCGTTAGGCGTTACCGACCAACACTCACAAGTTCAATTATATAGGGAAGGGCCATTTGATAAAGTTATCACAATTATTGCTGTTGATAACTATAGGGGAACATACGAAATTAGCAAAGGTTGTGATGATTTACCTGACGTAAGCTTCTTGTGTGGACATACCTTAAACGAACTTATTACTGCAGAGAGAAAGGCGACTGAATATGCTTTGACAACTGCAAATAGGTTGAATTATACAATCACCTTACCTGAAGTTAATGCTTTCACAATAGGTCAATTATTGTATTTATTTGAAATGGAAACTGCTTATGCAGGTGCAATGCTTAACATTAATACCTTTAACCAACCTGGTGTAGAAGGTGGTAAAAATGCTACCTACGCACTTTTTGGTAAAAAAGGTTATGAAAACACTAAGAAAGAAATGGATTTAGCACCTGCTAAAAATAACGCTTACATTATTTAATTTAGGTTTATATGGGTTTAAAAGAAAATAATTCTAATTCACAACTATATTTATTCCACCAAGGTAATAATTTTTGCGCCTATAATTATTTAGGCGCACACTTTGCTGTGGTTAATAAAATTAAAGGCGTGATATTCCGTTTGTGGGCGCCAAATGCAGATACCGTTTCTGTTGTTGGTGATTTTAACAACTGGGATACTAACGCTAATGTTATGGATAAAATTAAAGATAGTGGTGTTTTTGAGTTATTTATTCCAAATATTAAAAACTATGATTGCTATAAATATGCTGTTACTCGTTTAAATAATACCGTTTTAAAAGCAGACCCATATGCTTTTCATAGTGAAACCCCACCTGCAAGCGCATCTAAGGTATATAATTTAGATGGCTTTAAGTGGACGGATAGTGATTTTATTGAAAATAAGCCTTTTCCTTACCAAAAACCTATAAATATATATGAAGTTAACCTTTCATCTTGGAAAAGAAAGGAAAATGGCGACCTATATTCTTATAAAGATTTAGCAAAAGAATTGGTGCCTTACGTTAAAAAAATGGGGTATACTCACGTTGAGTTTATGCCTATTGCCGAATATCCTTTTGATGGTTCTTGGGGGTATCAAGTAACGGGGTATTATGCACCATCTTCAAGATTTGGCACACCTAAAGATTTTATGTATTTAGTTAATAAATTTCATAAAAACGGAATAAGTGTAATTGTAGACTGGGTGCCTGCACATTTTCCTAAAGATTTATTTGGGCTATATGAGTTTGATGGAACAAGTTGCTATGAATACCAAGATTTTAATAAAAGGGAACATAAAACTTGGGGCACAAGAATTTTTGACTGGGGTAAAAATGAAGTTCAAAGTTTCTTAATTTCCAACGCAATATTCTTATTAGAAAAATTCCATATTGATGGTTTAAGGGTTGATGCCGTTTCTTCAATGCTTTACTTAGATTACGATAGAAAAGACGGGGAGTGGACGCCTAATATAAATGGTGGCAATTATAATTTAGAAGCCATAGCATTTTTGCAAAAATTGAATACTGCTGTTTTTGAAAGATTCCCAAAAGCAATGATGATTGCTGAAGAATCAACTTCTTTCCCTATGATAACAAAGCCTGTTGACATAGGGGGGCTTGGGTTTAATTTTAAGTGGAATATGGGCTGGATGAATGATACCCTAACTTATGTTAAAGCCGACCCTTATTTTAGGGCAGATTTACATAATAAACTAACATTTTCACTTTATTATGCTTTTAATGAGAATTTTATATTACCTATTTCGCATGATGAAGTTGTGCATGGCAAAAAATCTTTATTAGACAAGATGAACGCACATTGTATTGAAGATAAATTTGCTAGTTTAAGAACTTTTTGGTTATATATGTATTCGCACCCTGGCAAAAAACTTTCATTTATGGGTAATGAATACGGGCAATTTAAAGAGTGGGATTATAAAGAAGGATTAGAGTTTTTTATGCTTAAATACGATTTGCATAATAAACTTTATAAATTTAACAATAAAATTAACCATTTTTATAAAGAAAACCCACCGTTTTATGAAATTGACGATTCTTGGTCAGGCTTTCAATGGATATCAGTTGAAGAAAGAGATAATAATATTATTGCTTATAGGCGCATAGATAAATTAAATAATGAAATTGTTTGCATTATGAATTTTTCTGGCAATGATTATTTTAATTATAGACTAGGCGTTGATAAGGGTGTATATAAAATAGTTTTAAATTCTGATGAAATTAAATATGGCGGTAGGGGCTTAAATAAGAAAAAAACTATTAAATCAGTAAAAAAGAAAGCACACGGCAAAGATAATTCTATTAGGTTTAATTTGCCTAAGTTTAGTGGAATTTATTTTATTAAAAAAGGTTAAAATTTTTAAGGAGATATACTCTTAATTATGATAAGGAAGAAAAAATGTGTAGCCATGCTATTAGCAGGCGGTCAAGGAAGTAGGCTTTACGCCTTAACAACAAATATTGCAAAACCTGCAGTTTCTTTTGGTGGAAAATATCGTATTATTGACTTTCCACTTTCAAACTGCGTAAATTCTGGTATTGATACCGTTGGTGTTTTAACACAATATCAACCTATGATACTTAATTCTTATATCGGCAACGGTCAACCTTGGGACTTGGATAGGAACTTTGGTGGTGTTCACACACTTCCACCATACCAAGGCAAAAACTCTTCTGACTGGTATAAGGGAACTGCAAACGCAATCTATCAAAACTTACCTTTTATTAAACAATATAACCCAGATTACGTTTTGATTTTATCAGGTGACCATATTTATAAAATGAACTATTCATTAATGATTAACTACCATATCTTAAATGATGCTGATTGCACTATTGCGGCAATTAACGTGCCAAAAGAAGAAGCATCAAGATTTGGTATATTAAACACAAATGAAGATGGCTCAATTTATCAATTTGAAGAAAAACCAAAACAACCTAAGTCAACCTTAGCGTCTATGGGTATTTACGTATTCTCAACAAAAAAACTTATTAAGTATTTAGAAGAAGATAATTTAAATCCAAATTCTTCTAACGATTTTGGAAAAGACGTGTTACCAAAAATGTTAAATTCAGGCGAAAAAATGATGGCTTATGAATTTGAAGGCTACTGGAAAGACGTTGGAACAATTGATTCACTTTTTGAAGCAAATATGGATTTACTTGGCGATAATCCTAAGTTTGATATAAACGATAGTTCTTGGAAAATTCAATCAAGAAGCCCATTAGCGCCACCACATTATATCGGCGATACTGCTAAGGTAGTTAATTCAATTATTATGTCTGGTTGTGAAATTTACGGAACTGTTGAAAATTCTGTTTTGGCTAGTGACGTTATCGTTAAAAAAGGTGCTGTTGTTAAAAATAGCATTATCATGGGGGACGTTGTGGTTGAAGAAAATTCTGCTGTTGAATATTCTATTATAGATGAAAACGTTTCTATAGGTAAAAACACTAAAATCGGCTTAGAAAAAGATAAAGGCAAGGGTATAACCGTTATCGGTAGAAATATTAAAATTGATGATGGCCAAGTTGTTGACGGTGGTCAAATTTTAGAAAAAGATTTAATTAAGGAGGGAAAATAATATGAGGGCAGTTGGTATTATTTTCTCAAATATTCATGATAATAACGTTCCAGAATTAGCAAGAATTAGAACACTTGGTTCTATTCCATTTGGCGGTAGGTATAGGCTTATTGACTTTCCACTATCAAATATGGTAAATTCTGGCATTGATACGGTTGGTATCATTACTAAAAACAATTATCAATCACTTATGGACCACGTTGGAAGTGGTAAGGATTGGGACTTGGCTAGAAAAGATGGTGGGGTTATTATTCTTCCACCATTTGGTGATACTGAAAGCGATAGGCTATATTCATCACGCCTAGAAGCATTAAAAGGTATAACAAGTTTTCTATTCCGTGCAGATGAAGAATACGTTGTTATGACTGATTGTGATGCAGTTAGCAGAATAAACTATAACCAAGTTATAGATTTCCATATTCGTAACCACGCAGATATTACTTTGGTATATAAAAAGTTTGAAAACGGCACTTATTCTGCTGATAATGCTACAACTTTTGATATTAAAAATGATAGAATTGTTGGCGTAAATTATAAAGAAAAGTTAGATAATAAGCACGCAAACGTATTTACTAATATTTTCGTTATGAAAAAGTCACTTCTACAAAATATTGTTATGGATAGTATCACACATAACAAGCGCCATTTTATGAATGACGTTATTGCTGTAAACGTTGATTCAATGAACATTATGGGCTTTGAACATAAAGGCTTTTATGAAGGCATTACTTCACTTCAAGCATACTACGATATTAGCATGAAGATGCTAAACAAAAATAATAGGCATGAAGTTTTTGGTGATAGAAGTGTTTTTACAAAGATTAGGGACTCTGCACCTACTAAGTATGGCGCAAGCGCAATAGTTAAAAACTCTATGATTGCCGATGGTTGTATTATTGAAGGTGAAGTTGAAAATAGTATTCTATTTAGAAACGTTAAAGTTGCTAGGGGAACGGTTGTTAAAAATAGTATTATTATGCAAAATACAGTTCTTGGTGAAAATAGTTCACTAAACTGCATTATTACCGACAAAAACGTTACTATTAGAGATAGAAAAGTTTTATCTGGTAGTGAAAATCATCCGTTCTATATCGGTAAAGGTATTATGATTTAAGGGGAATTTATGGAAAAAACTAACAAAAAAACTACTACTAAAAGAAAAACGGCAACTAAAACCGTTAAAACTGATAAATTACCTAAAATAGAAGTTGTTAACAAGAAAAAGATTATATTTTTAGGTTCTGAAGCAGCGCCATTTATTGCAACGGGTGGGCTTGCTGACGTTTTGGGTTCACTACCTAAAGCACTTGCTGAAAATAAAGATTTAGATGTTAGCGTTATTTTACCACTTTATAGTAATATTAAAGATGAATTTAGGTCTAACTTTAAGTTCTTAACCGATTTTAAGGTTTCAGTAGGTTGGCGTTTGCAATATGCAGGCGTATTCTATTATGAATATAAGAACGTTAAATTCTATTTTATTGATAATGAATATTACTTTAAGCGTGAAGGCAATATTTATGGCTTTTTTGATGATGGCGAAAGGTTTGCTTTCTTCTCAAGGGCTTGTTTAGATACTATTGCAAGGTTAAATATTTACCCAGATATATTAAACTCCAACGACTGGCAAACTGCTGCGTCAATAATTTATTTAAAAGGTATGTATTATGGTGATGAAAACTTCCGTAGAATTAAAACGGTGTTCACAATCCATAATATTGAATATCAAGGCAAGTTTGATATGGGAACTTTTGATGATTTGT
>JAZRDW010000265.1:0-5156 GCA_045660505.1 Christensenellaceae bacterium
AAAAAGTTTTAATTTTACCACTCATATCTGCTGCAATTACTATATTTTTTGATGCGGCAATCATTCTAAACCCACTAACGATAAGTTCCCTTGCCATAATAATAGCAACGGCAATCGCCCCGTAGGTTGGTATTGCTAAAACCCCACCAACAGGCACGAGTAAAATAATCAATGCAGTTGAAACTAAAACCTTATCTGCAATAGGGTCTAAAAACTTACCTAAATCTGTAACCATATTATACTTTCTTGCAATATAACCATCTAAAAAATCAGTTAAAGACGCTAATAGAAAAACTATTGCTGATAACAAGAAATTAAAAGGAATTTCAGGAATAAAATATAATGCTACGAAAATAGGTATCATTATCAAACGCAAAATTGTTAGTTTTGTTGGTAAATTCATAATCTTTCTCCATAAAGGTCGTAATCTGTTGCAGTTGAAATTTCAATATCATAATACTTGCCGTATTCAACTATATCGCTAGAAAAGAAGTAAACCTTTCCGTCAATATCAGGTGCGTTAAAGTATGCACGCCCATAGTAAACCATTTCTTCTTGGTCAAAGCCCTCTGCTAAAACTTTTATGGTTTTACCTATTAATTTAGCGTTGTTTTCTTTGACTACTTTAAGTTGGGTTTTATATAACTTTTTAAGGCGACTTTGTTTAACTTTTTCTTCAACTTGTCCACCCAAGCGATAAGCAGGTGTGCCTTCTTCACGGCTATACGCAAAGAACCCTGCGTTAAAAAGTTTTGCCTTTTTAATAAAGTTAACTAAATTATTAAATTCTTCTTCCCCTTCAAAAGGAAAACCCGTTATAAACGTTGAACGAATTGCAATATTAGGTATTTGCTTTTTTAATTTTTCAATTAACTCTAAATATCCTTGCCCCGTGCCTTTTCTGTTCATAAGTTTAAGAATTTTATCATCAGCGTGTTGCAAAGGAATATCAAGGTATTTAATAACCTTATCGTTAGACTTAATTTCTTCAATAAGTTCATCAGTTAAATTTTCTGGATAGCAATAAAGTAAGCGAATTGATAAAATGTTTTCTAGTTTGCTTAACTCTTTTATAAGCAAGGTTAAGGTTAGTTTTTCTTTTAAATCTAAACCGTATCTTGCCGTATCTTGCGCAACTAAAATAAGTTCGTTAACCTTACCTAAGCCTTTTGCTTCTAAAATTAAATCATTAAGTTCAACCGACCTATACTTTCCACGAATATATGGTATCAAACAATATGTACAATGGTTTGAACAACCATCAGCAACCTTTAGGTAAGCATAATTTGTGGTTGTTAATATTCTTTTTTGTCCACACTCACCCTTAGGTATACCTACTGCATTAACCCTTTCACCTAAGCAAACCCTATCAATAACATCTAAAATATTATCATAGTCGGATACGCCCAAAAATGCGTCAACTTCTATAAGTTCATCAAAAAGTTCACTAATAAATTTTTGTGGTAAGCAACCCGTAACTATAATCTTTTTATTTTTGTCAACCTTTTTATATTCATAGCAAGAAAAGATTTCAGATATTGCTTCTTCCCTTCCCCTTTCTAAAAAAGCACAGGTATTTATTATTATAATATCGGCATTTTCAATTTGGGTTTCTAAAGTGTGTTTTTTTGTTAAGATTGCAAGCATCTTTTCGGTATCAACACGGTTTTTATCACACCCTAAAGAAATTACGCCAACCTTTTTAATACTAGACATATTTTATCCTTTTTTAAAAGTTCGCTTTTAGTCAGGCATAGAGCCGAACTTTTCCACAAATTGTTCTCTTGTTAATAAAACTCTTCTTGCCTTACTACCTTCGTTTGGTGAAACAAAGCCCATTCTTTCCATTTTATCAACAAGCCCACCTGCACGGGAATAGCCTATTTGAAAACGCCTTTGTAGTTGAGAAATAGAAACGGTTTCAGTATTAACGGCAAGCCACAACGCCTTTAAGAAAAATTCATTAACTTCGTTAGCGTCGTCCCCACCATCACTTTCCCCATAACTATCTTCTTGTTTAGGGCGACTTTCTTTATCCAAAAATTCTTTAAGTTCATCATCAAAGTAAGCAGTATTCTTTTCTTTGATATAAGAAACTATGCTGTTAACTTCACGGCTACTAATATATGCGCCTTGATATCTTTCGGTTGAAGACATACGGGCTGTTTTATAAAGCATATCGCCGTTGCCTAAAAGTTTTTCAGCGCCTGCTTCACTTAAAATAGTTTGCGAATCGTTAAAATTCATAACCTTAAATGCTATTCTTGATGGCAAGTTTGCCTTAATCGTACCAGTAATAATATCAACTGATGGTCTTTGGGTTGCTAAAACTAAGTGAATACCCGCCGCCCTTGCCTTTTGTGCTATTGCACGAATTCTAGATTCTAAATCTTTTTTGCAAGTTTCCATTAAATCTGCAAGTTCGTCAATGATAATAACAATCCTTGGCATTTTTGCGACCGTATCACTTGCAACAACTTGGTTATAACTATCAATATCAACAACAAGCCCACCGCCACTTTCACGGAATACTGAAAAACGCCTTTCCATTTCGGTATACGCCCAAGAAAGAACGGATAACGCCTTTTTAGGTTCGGTTATAATTTCATCAATCATAAGGTGTGGTATATGTTCGTAGTTAATAAATTCAACACCTTTAGGATCAACTAATATTAACCTTAAATCTTCTGGGCTATAACGCATAATTAAACTTACAATCATAAGGTTTAAGCATACGCTTTTACCCGAACCGGTTGCACCAGCAACTAGGTAGTGTGGGCCTTTAGATAAATCGTCTAAAATAGGGCTACCAACTAAATCTTTGCCAAGCGCGAACATTAAGCCACCCTTTTTAACCCCTTGTTCTGCTGATTCTTCTAAAATTTCACGAAGACCAACGGTAGTTTTAACGTTGTTTGCAACTTCAATACCAACTAGGTTTTTGCCTGGGATAGGCGCTTCAATTCTAACCCCGTCTTTTGCGGCAAGGCGCATCTTTAAGTCATCATCAAAGGCTAAAACCTTTTTAACTGATACCCCTGCCGGCATGGTTATTTCATACCTGGTTATTGACGGACCTTGAACGTAGTTTTGTGGTATTGCGTTAATATGGAATTCTTCCAAAGTTTTTTGGATAATATCCATGCGTTCTTGGTGATTTTCCTTAGGCGCGTCAACAGGTGGTAAATACCTTTCTAATAAATCTAGTGGTGGGCGGAAATACTCTCTGTTAATAGGAACTTCCTTTTTCTTTGGTTTTTCTTCTACCGGTTGGTTAAAGATATTTTGCCTTGCAGAAGAAAGGTTGCCGTCCCTTTCCACCCTACTTGTAAAGCCAAATGAATTGCGTGCTTGATTTAGTTGTGGTTTATCTTCTTCTATTTTAGAAGTTTGAGCCATACTTGTAGAACCCAAATCTTCTT
Organism: Christensenellaceae bacterium; assembly: GCA_045660505.1. Lineage (GTDB taxonomy): Bacteria > Bacillota > Clostridia > Christensenellales > Borkfalkiaceae > UBA1259. The sequence continues at coordinate 3,423 of JAZRDW010000265.1, forward strand.
CTTGGTCATCAAAAATACCCCTTCTGCGTGAAGTGTTTATGATATTTGATGGTGGCAATTCTTCTTCAACTTCGCTTGTGCTTTCTTGTTGTGAAACTGAAAAATCATCTTCTATAAACGGAATGTCTTCAGAAGATATTTCTTTTGTACTTTCCTCTGGTTCTTGCGTATAGGTTGGAATATCGTTTCTAAAATCATTTGTGCCTTGTTCTACGGCTTCAGGCACGCTATCAACTTCTTCAATATCTGCATAGTCCCTACCAAACCTTTCTGCGCGTGAAGATGCACTATCGTTTAACGAAGAATTAATACTTTGTGTTTTGAAAGTATTTTCACTTAAATTTTCAATGGTTTTATCTTCAACTTGTTTTTCTTCAGTATGGTCAATATAAGGGATATCTTCAAGCCCCCTATCAGTTGTTGGGCGTGAAGTAATATAATCTGAAACAGAAGTTCCACCATTGTTTATGCTTTGGTTTGTTTGCGCTATATTGTTAATGGTGGTGTTCGGTTTAATATACTCGTTAGGTGTTGGGTAAGTGTTATTAATATTTTGGTAAGTATAAGTTGGTGGCGTTTTAATATAATCAAGTTTACTTTTATAATCATCACCCTTGTTTATCATAGGGGTTGGTTGGTTAGTTGTTGCCACCCCTAAGCCACTATCAGAAAAACTTATTTCTAAGCGAGGGTCTAACTCTGGTTTTTGCAATTCTTTTTTAGATTTAACTAAAAAATCATTTGCGTTAACGATAAATAATTTTTGCCTGCCTTGTGGCTTAACAAAGTTATCATCTTGAACAGGATATGCCATTACCCCAGCGATAGGTAGGTTTTCCGTAGTAGTATCTTCTTTTACGAAAGAACTGTTAAATTCAACGGCGTTTTCTTCTTGTTCTTTCTTCTTGTTATCAACAATTCCCTTAATAAGGAAGTAAACTGATGCTAAAAAGCCAAGCCCAACTATAACGCTTGTGCCCACGCTTGTTAGTAATTGTGATAGTGGGTATGCTATTAGCGAAACGATTAACCCACCACCAAGCCCGTTGGTGTAGGTTGTGCCGATATAATCACCATAATTAGCAACCGTAAATCCACTTAAAGCAATTACTTGAACAAGTAATGCTAAAAGGCAAAATGAAAGGGTTAATAAAAACTTAGTTTTTTTAGCAAAACCAAAGTTTTTGCTAACGATAAGTTGCACCCCACTTATAATTCCATATAAAACCACGAAGTATGCAAAAAAGCCAAAGCACCCGAGTAAAAAAGAACGCACAAAAGCACCGGGAACGGAAAATATCATATCCCCAGTTATTAAACAAATAAGGCATAAGGTTGCAAACAAAAGCAAAATAACACCAAAAGTTTCCTTGGTGAAGATGGTTGTTTTCTTCTCATCTTCATTTTTGGTTTTTTTGTTATCTTTAGTTTCCTTATCTTCTTTTTTATTTTCTTTATCTTCTTTTTTGTTTTCTTTATCTTCTTTTTTTACCTTATCTTCAGCCAAAATTCCACCTCTAAAGTATTCTACAATTGATTATACCAAAATTAACGCCCTTTTACAACCCTATAATTGAAATTTTTTAATAAATATTTTAAATTTTAAAATAAATATATATAAATAGATAATTTTAACTAAAACTTTGCCTTTAAAAAGAAAATGTTATCTAGCAAATTTGCTAGATAACATTTAATTTAATTTTTTTATTTATTTAGGTTGTTAAATAAGCCTAC
>JAZRDW010000266.1:0-1341 GCA_045660505.1 Christensenellaceae bacterium
TTACCGATTACCGTTTTTGGCGCGTCAAGTTCAACCATAGGTAATTGCGCCGTTTTGGTTGCTAAACCTTCAAGCGAAGTTTTAATACCAGGTGCTATTACCACGCCTAAAAGTTCACACTTTTCACTAACCACGTCAAAAGTAGTTGCCGTTCCAAAATCTATAACGATTATAGGACCTTTATATTTATTAAATGCTGAAACCCTATTTACAATAATGTCTGCACCCACTTCTTTAGGGTTATCAGCCTTAATGTTAAGCCCCGTTTTAATGCCTGGGCCTACGATTAATGGTGAAATTCCAAAGAAATATTCACACATGTGGCAAATAGTGTAATTTAACGCTGGGATAACTGAAGAAAAAATAATCCCATCAATATCCGCTTTACTTATATTCCTATCTGCTAAAAGACCAACTAAAACAGAGCCGTATTCATCAGCCGTTCTAGAAATCCTAGAAGAAACACGGAAAGACGCAACCATTTTATCGCCGTCAAATACGCCGTATTTAATATTAGTATTGCCCAAATCTATTGCAAGTAACATTTAATTACCCACCTTTTTAGAATTCTTATCAAGCACCTTTACAACCGAATAAACTGCCGGTGTAAAAATTGTGTTAATAACTATTTCTAACACAAAATTAAGCCAAATTAAGCCGAATACTACTGCAAAAACTGTGCCTGCCGTAAAAGTATCTAACCCCAAAAACTCTGCCACAGAAGACTTCATTAAAACCATACCAAACATATATACGCCCGTGTTTACGATAGGGATAACAAGTGAACTAACCCACACCCCAACCGTTTGATTTGCTTTAGAAATTAAGCCGTATAATAGCCCTGAAATTGTGCCGGCAAGCGTTGTTTTGCCTATGCACATTATTGTTAAAATTACTGGGTTTGTTTGGAATAAAAATGCAGTTGATGGTTCTTGCCCAAGCACAGCCATTGTTATAAAAACAACTAAACCACAAACAAAACCAACTATCGTTCCACCTAATACGCCAAGCATTATCCCTGCAAGGGCGATAGGTATTAAACTAAAGTTAAGCGTTACGCCGAACATAGGTATTGCACTTGCAAATAATTGCAACACGATTACAAGACCTATAAGTATGCCCAAAAGGGCTACCCTTTTAGCCGTGAAAAAACTTTCCTTTTCCATTTTAGCCTGCAATCGAATTCTTTTAATAGATATCCGTTGTAAAAAAAATTATGCCTTTAATTAAAGTCAACTTTTAAAAAAACTTAAATAATTGCTTATAGACTTTATTATTTTATCACAAAAAATTAGGTTTAGCAATTAAATAAAGGCTGTTTGTAACATTTTTTAATATAAC
>JAZRDW010000267.1:0-1099 GCA_045660505.1 Christensenellaceae bacterium
GCGTTACCTGCAAGCGTTTTAATAACTATTAAATTATTAGCATAGTCCATAGATAGAACAACTTGCTTAAATAAATTAATAAATTGTGGCGAAATTTTGCTTGTTGCAGACTCGTTTTTAGCGTATTTAAACTTCTTAGAAACACCTTCAACTTTAATGAAATTAAGGTCGTTAATATCACGCGATAAGGTCGCTTGTGAAACAATATAACCTAATTCATTAACTTTAGCAGTCAATTCTTCTTGGGCGGAAATTTCATATTTTGTTATTAAATTTTCAATATCAATTAATCTTTGTTTTTTAGACATTTATTAACCTTTAACCCTATCTTTTAATTTTAGTGAAAAACGCTTATAAAAATCAAAATCATACTTTCTTAAGAAAGTTGTTTGATAATCTGCTTTTTTAACAAACACTTTATCGCCCTTATTAAGCGTACAAACTGAACGACCGTCTACAAATAAACCACCACTTGCCTTGCCGGTTAATTCAAATTGACATACCGATTCAGAACTAAATACGATAGACCTAATGCCTAAAGTATGTGGGGCGATAGGTGTTACTAAAAGGGCGTTTACGTCTGGGGATAAAATTGAGCCCCCTACTGATAGTGAATAAGCAGTTGAACCCGTTGGTGAACTAACAACAATGCCATCACCCTTAAATTCTTCCACTTGTTTGTTGTCAATTGAAACAGCGATATCAGTTGTCATACAACCTATATCTTCAGAATATATTCTTTGAACAAAAGCATCATTTAAGGCAATGGTTTTAATATTGTTAACTAAAACTTCAAGCGTTAAACGACTATCATTTTTAAGTTGATTGTCTTTTAATAATTTAACTGCATTTTCCATATCATTTTTATCAAATTCAGTTAAAAAACCAACCTTACCTATATTAATACCTATAATTGGAATAGAATTTCTGTTAGCAAATTCAACAACCCATAGAATTGTGCCGTCGCCACCAAGCGTAAAAATTGCATCTGCAGATAAATCACACTTTAAATCTTCATCAGTTAGTTGAAGATATTCAATATTGTATTGAGTAAGCAATGATTTCAATTCAGAACAATTTATTCCGTTTATATCTTTTT
>JAZRDW010000268.1:0-2427 GCA_045660505.1 Christensenellaceae bacterium
GCGCAGAAATGACAGCACTAATTATTACTGAAAGCCCTGTTGAAAGCCCGTTAAAGAACGGAACAAAATAAAGAATACAACTGATTGCGCCACCTATTAAAACGGCAGGCAAAACACCCTTTTCAGTCATTGATGGGGGTATTATTATTGCAACGAACATTGCGTATAAAGCAATGCCTAATGCTGAAGTTACTATATTAGGCAAAATATTACCGGCAATACTACCGAAAAGCGTTCCAAAAGTCCACCCTAAATAAGGCAATAAGGAAAGCCCTAAAAGGTAGTTTTTATTAAGTGATTGACTTTTAGAAACAGCCACGGCAAAAATTTCATCAGTAACGAAAGCAGAACAAAGTAAGCCTTGCCCAACGGTAAAATCCTTGTCAAGTTTTTGGGTTATAGAAACGCTCATTAAAAAATACCTTGCGTTGATAACTAGTTGTGTTAAAACCATTTCTAAAATAGACCCTAAAGTTGCAATAATTTGTAGCCCTGCAAGTTGCCCAGCAGAAGTCAAATTTGTCATAGAAATTAAAACGGACATAAAAAATGGAATACCCACTATTGACGCTTGCACGCCAAAAGCAAAGGCAACGGATAAATACCCAAGCCCGATAGGTAAGCCGTCCTTTAACCCCGTCTTAAAATCTAACTCTTTAAAGCCAGAACTAGTTTGTTTAGTTGTGTTAACCCTTTCACTCATACTTTTTGCTTTTTAACAAAGAATAAAAACCTTATTTTTTTCAGCACATATTCTATCATAAAAGTTAAAATAAAAGCAACAAAAAACTTAATAAACCTTTATTTTTTCAATCTAAAACACTCAAAGAGTTGGTAAATATTTGAAAATTATAATAAAAGTAGGTAAAAATAGCCAAAAAGGGTAGCAATATAACAGTTTAGTTATATTGCTATGCTTTTTTTTTATTAATTTTTGCAAATCAAACAATTTACATTTAATAGCCTTTTTGTTATAATATTTATACTGTGTCAGTATGGCTTATTGTAGGCATATTGAAACACTTAACTACAAGTTAAAAAATCGCGTTTTGAAAAAGGAGATTGAATTATGGAATATCGTATTGAGCACGACTCTATGGGTGAAATGAAGGTCCCTGCAGACCGTTATTGGGCTGCCCAAACACAAAGGAGTAGTGAAAACTTTAAAATCGGCGTTAATATTGAAACTATGCCAAGGGAAATTACCCGTGCTTTCGGCGTACTCAAAAAGGCTGCTGCACAAGCAAACCACGCACTTCGCCCTGAAAAGATGACGGATGAAAAACTTTGTGCTATTGAAAAGGCTTGTGATGAAGTTATTAGTGGTTCATTAAACAGCCATTTCCCACTAGTTGTTTGGCAAACAGGTTCAGGTACACAATCAAACATGAACGCAAACGAAGTTATTGCTAACCGTGGTAACGAAATTGCAGGTAAAAAGATTTTGCACCCTAATGATGATATTAACATGAGTCAATCATCTAACGATACTTTCCCAACGGCAATGCATATTTCAGCAGTTGTTGCTTTGGAAGATAAACTTATCCCAGCAGTTGAAACACTTATTAAAACCTTTATCCGTTTAGAAGAAGAAAACGAAGGTATTGTTAAGTGTGGTAGAACTCACTTGCAAGATGCAACCCCTATTAAGTTTAGCCAAGAAATTAGTGGTTGGCGTTCAAGTTTAGAGCGTGACGTTGAACTTCTTAAAATGTCAATTAAACCATTATCTGAACTTGCGCTTGGCGGTACTGCAGTTGGCACAGGCTTAAACGCACCTAAAGGTTTTGATACTTTAGTTGCTGAAAAGGTTTCTTCAATAACAGGTAAGAAGTTTACAACAGCATCAAACAAATTCCACGCATTAACAAGTAAAGATGAATTCGTGTTCGCACACGGCGCAATCAAAGCACTTGCTTGCGATATGATGAAGATTGCTAACGACGTTCGTTGGTTAGCAAGTGGCCCAAGAGATGGTTTAGGCGAAATCTTTATTCCAGAAAACGAACCAGGTTCTTCAATTATGCCAGGTAAGGTTAACCCAACACAATGCGAAGCCGTTACAATGGTTGCCGTTCAAGTTATGGGTAATGACGTTGCAGTTTCAATGGCAGCATCACAAGGCAACTTTGAACTTAACGTATTTATGCCTGTTTGCGTTTACAACTTCTTGCAATCAGCACGCTTGTTGGCAGAAGCAATCGTTTCATTTAACGATAACTGTGCAGTTGGCATTAAAGCAAACAAAGAAAAGATGGACCACAATTTACACAACTCATTAATGTTAGTTACAGCACTCAACCCATTTATCGGTTATGAAAACGCTGCAAAAACTGCTAAGAAAGCATATAAAGACAACATTTCACTAAAAGAAGCGTGTGTTGAATTAGGTTTCTTAACAGCAGAAAAATTTGATGAAGTTTTCCA
>JAZRDW010000269.1:0-2269 GCA_045660505.1 Christensenellaceae bacterium
ACCGCTTGGCCTCCGACTTAAACAATTACTAAATTAGTAAACAGTCGTTTTGCTTGTAGGCAATTTAACGATAAGCCACTTGCAAAAGAAACGGTTTTAGAAATTGCGCGCTTAAGCACCCTTTCGCCATCTGCTTGCAATAGCCAACCTTGGAAAATGCTTGTAGTGTGTGATGATGAAAAAAGGAAACAAGCAATTTCTGCCTTAACCGATTTAGGGCATAACACCTTTTTAGAAAAGGCAAAGGCACTTATAGTTTTAACCGAACAACAACCAAAGTTAAAAGAGTTTGTTAGTGGCAGGTTTGAAAGAACGCACTTTGTTAAATACGATATAGGTGAACTTACTGCATATATAACCCTAATTGCAAAAAGTTATGGGGTGGATAGTTGCATTATCGGTTGGATTAACCAAGAAAAATTGCGTTCTGCATTAGGGTATGGTGAAGATGAAGTTTGCAATATTATAGTCGCTTTGGGTTATTCTGATTTAGAGCCTACCCCAAAGAAAAGAAAGCCTTTTGAAGAAACAATTAAAGTGATTTAATTTAATAAATAAAGTAAAAAATAAAGCATAAAAGCCTTAAGTTAATACTTAAGGCTTTTTTAGTTTTAAATTCTTAAAAATTAAAATTAATCGGTCATAAAACTATTGCGAAATAAAAATTAGATGATACAATTTGCCCAAGATTTGATTTTAGGGGATTTATGAGAGAGATAATTGAAAGGCTTATTGAAATAGAAAACGAACTTAACAATAGGCAAAAAAACAATTATATATTTAACTATAACACGGGGGATAAAATACATAAAAAGCAGTTGGAGTTTCATAAATGCCCAAAGAAAAACAGGTGGGTTTTTGGTGGAAATAGAAGTGGCAAAACTGAGTGTGGCGCTGTTGAAAGTATTTATATGGCAAGGGGTATTCACCCATATAGAGAAAATAAAGATAACGTGTTTGGTTGGGTAGTTTCACTTTCCCAACAAGTTCAAAGGGACGTTGCTCAAGCAAAAATTTTGCATTACCTAAAGAAAGAGTGGATAAAGGATATTACAATGCTTTCGGGCAAAAAAGAAAGCCCTGAATACGGCATTATTGACCAAATACAAATTAAAAATATTTTTGGTGGAACTTCTATAATCGGCTTTAAGTCTTGCGACCAAGGTAGAGAAAAATTCCAAGGTAGTTCACTTGATTTTGTGTGGTTTGATGAAGAGCCACCAAAAGATATATATGATGAGTGCAAAATGCGTGTTTTTGATAAGTGTGGGGATATTTTTGGCACAATGACGCCATTAAAGGGGCTAACCTTTATTCATGATGAAATTTATCTTAATAGTGGCAATAGTAAAGAAGTTTGGTATGAGTTTATGGAGTGGGGGGATAACCCTTACCTAAACAAAGAAGAAATTGAACACTTAACTAATTCACTTTCGCAAGACCAAATAGAAAGCAGGCGTTACGGGCGATTTAAGAGTTCATCTGGGTTAGTTTACCCTGAGTTTGATGAGAATATCCACGTTTTAGATAAACCGTTTAATTGCCCAACAGAATGGCAAGATATTATATCAATTGACCCAGGGCTTAATAACCCACTATCTGCACACTGGTATTGCGTTGATTATGATAACAATATTTACGTGGTTGCAGAGCATTTTGAAGCGCAAAAGGATATTGAATATCACTCTAAAAAGATTAAAGAAATAAGCCAAAATTTGGGGTGGAAAAGGGATAAGTTTAATCGTTTAGTTGCTTTAATTGATTCTGCTGCAAACCAAAAAACACTAGCGTCGCCTAAAAGCGTTACCGAACTATTTAATGATTACGGAATAGCCGTAAACCCTAGGGTTAATAAAGATATGTTTAGTGGAATTCAAAGGGTAAAGCAGTATTTAAGGGGTGTAAACGGAAAACCACAATTATATATTTTTCCTAATTGCGTTAACCTTATAAGGGAATTAAAAAGTTATCGTTGGGGGGAAGGTGACAATCCTAAAAAAATTGATGACCACGCTTTAGACGAACTTAGGTACTATTTAATGACTAAGCCAGAAAACGCAATGCCTAAAAAAGAAAAAACTGAAATTCAAAAGGATAAGGAGAGACTTATAAAAAAGATTATGAATGAAAGGAAAAGATAAGGAAATAACAACTAGAACAACTAAAAAAGAAAAAATAAATAATCAATCTGATTTTAAGAAAGCGCTAATAAAAAAGGCACTTGGCTACGATTATAAGGAAGTTGTTGAAGAATACGTTTCAAGTGATG
>JAZRDW010000270.1:0-2723 GCA_045660505.1 Christensenellaceae bacterium
AGATATGGCAAGTGTAAAAGCATATAAGGACGTTCCGTTTACCGTTAAGGTTAAGAGTAATAGGGGCAAAAATAATGCGCTTAAACTTGTTGATGCCCTAATGGTAGAAAACGGCTTAGTTAAAATTGACAACTACGTGGCAGATGATATTCTAGCCCTACTTGCTAATGGTGCGTTCGCCGAACAACTAAAGCAAACTGAAGGTGTGGAATTCAATGAAGAACAAGCAGAAGAAAACAACAAACTAAAAATAAACGGCAAGAAAATTTCTTTCGCTGAAAAACTACTTAATTTAGACCAAAGTGTTCAAGAATATTTTAACAAAATACATAATGAACTTGTTTCATACAAGAAAGTTAACGGAAGAATTTCATTTAAGTGTATGTCTTATAGAAAGGGTAGAAAATTACTTGCTAAGATAACCGTTCGTGGTAAAACCTTAAAACTTCACTTAGCATTAGACGTTAATGCTTTTGATAAAAAGGTATTCTTCCAAAGAGATATGGCAAGCGTAAAAGCATATAAGGACGTTCCGTTTACCGTTAAGGTTAAGAGTAATAGGGGACAAAAGAATGCACTTAAACTTGTTGATGCCCTAATGGTAGAAAACGAATGCGTTGTAGACCCAAAAAAACAAATTAAATTAATATAGAATATTAAACAAAAAAATCAAAAATATTTTTTAGGAGAAAGATATGAAAGCTAAATCAATTAAGACATTAGTTGTGAGCATTTTAGCAATAATAACTTGCTTTGCAATGCTTCTAGGCACAACGTTTGCATGGTTTACGGATAGCGTAAACTCATCAAACAACATCATCAGTAGCGGTGATATTAAGTTAAACGCATACTGGATGGACGCTAAAGATGACCCAACTGAAGAATCTAACTGGGTTGAATTCAATGGTAGCCCTATCTTCAATTATGATAATTGGGAACCAGGCTACGTTGAAGCAAAACATATTAGAATTACTAACGAAGGCACTTTGTCTTTTAAGTATAAAGTTGATATTCTTCCAAACGGAGTTTATTCAGACCTTTTAGCAAGCGTTATTGACGTTTACGTTTTAACTAGCGCACAAGTAACTAATAGGGCAAGCATTACTGCGCAAGAAAATTACATTGGCACCTTAAAAGAAGTAATAGAAATGCCAAACGATACTGGTAACGCAAAGAGTGGTGCTATTCTTCCTGTAGGTTCAACCCCAAATAACGCAAGTTTAGAAGTTGTTGGTAGCGATACCGTTTCTATTGCGTTCAAAATGAGAGAAAATGTTGGTAATGAATATGAAAATCTTTCTATCGGCACTGATTTTGACATTATAATTTCTGCTACACAATATTCTTTTGAAGAAGATGATTTTGGCAGTGACTATGATAAAGATGCAGAATTCCCATTTGTAGACACGGCTTACGTTCCTGCAAATAATGGAGAAATTACTTTAACCGCTGGCGACGTTTCAGTTACTATCCCTGCTTTCTCACCATCAGGCGCTTATAGGTTAGAAGCAGATAACTTAAGCGTTGAACAAGATTCAGATGGCAATTCTTCAGTTTCAACAAATATTGACCTTTTCCATGGTAATAATGAAGCAGATAATAGTTATTCATACAAGGTTAAAATTAACGTTGGCCCATTGTTAAACATTGAAAACGTATGGCACGGCGATAGAGAAATTGAAGTCTTTGATTACGACCCAATGGAAGGTGTTGTTTCTTTCACAACAAACTCTTTCTCACCATTTACAATTGACCATACAGAACTTTCTATCGGTGGTGAAGTTGAAGATGATAAAATCGTTGCAGGAACTTTCTTTGAAAACCCTACTGCCTTAGATAAATCTCTTGATGACGCTGATTCTGAATACATAGCAATTAACTATGAAAAAGATGGCAAAGCTTTATATTTAGTTTCTGAACGTGCAACCACAGTTGTTCTTGGTGGTGAAAATGGTGTATACGATGCAGAAAACGGCAACTATGCAGTTAATACATCGGCTTCAGGTAAGTTATATTCAATTATAAGTGGCTTGCAAAATAATAAACATTCAACAGTTTGTTTACTTCCAGGAACTTATAATGAAGGAACGGTTATCTACGTATATTCTAGCATGGATATCGTTGGGTTAGGGGATAAAGAAGATATTAAAATTGTTAAGGATGAAGGCGTTTCAAAGTCAAATCGCCACATCATTAACGTAAGTGGCACAAAGGCTGATTATATTGAAGTTACTATTAGCAATATGACCTTAGATGCTACTGCAAAAACTTCGGCAACAGGTTTTATGGATAAAGATAACGGCGCTGTTCAATCTACCCGTAAGTCAAAAGTTAAATGCTATAACTTAAATATCATCAAGGCATCAGACGGGTTATATGCTTTTTATGTGAACGGAAACAACGCTGTTGACGGAGTAAAATACACCGCTTATTTATATGCTGAAAATTGCACTATTCAAGGTAAAACTTCTCAAGTAGTTACAACAAATGGAAAATACAAGTTCTATTATAATGGAATTGTATGCAACAATGGTAATTATGCAAGTAATTCAAGCGCCATTAAAAACATATCTATGGATGCTAATGACTGGGACTGGGAAAATTAATCAAATTAGTTATATTTAAGAAAAAAAATAAATAAAAAAATATTATTAGGAGAAAAACTATGAAAGCAAAAACAACAGGTAGATTAGTAGCAAGCATAATAGCAATAGTAATGTGCT
>JAZRDW010000271.1:0-2179 GCA_045660505.1 Christensenellaceae bacterium
AACTTGTTCTTTATAAAGTGGGTTGTCAGAAATGGTAAATGCATCTTCTTTTCTTACAGGTTCAGTAAACGCTTCATTTGTTATAACGCTAATATCTTTAACGAACACATAACCTTGTGAACCTTCGCCACCATCTCTAGAGCCGTTCCAAACTTCAACACGGAAGTTTTTATCACTAGCGCCAGTTCCGATATAGAATTCAAGGGTTACCCAACCATTTTGGTCCATCATATCAGCGCTAACTTCTAATTGAAGTTTCATATCGCTACCTTTGTATTCTACATTATTATAAGTAAAGTCCTTAAATGAAAGAACAGTTTTTGCTTGTTCAGCAGTATTTACAAGGTAAATATTTGCTTTAGCGTCATCAACAACTCTAAGGGTTACGGCAACAAGTGCATAAGAATTTGCTGCTACCATGTTTGAAGAACCAATATAACCATAGTTATCTTTTGCATTGTTATAAATCATTATAGGTTGAATTGATTTTTGTGTATCAGTTGGCTTAAAGTTGAGTTTTGATGCCAAGTCAGGTAAAATGCTTGAATAATTATATTTAGTATTGATTAAGCCAGCATAACTACCATTTTCGCCGTTAACTCTTGTGTTTGTTGCTGTTTCAAGGGTAACGCCTTCTTGGTCTTCTTTAACGTAAATGTGGTTGGCTTCAATACCTTGATAACCTTTAATGTTAGAAGGGTGGGTGAGTATTGAACCGATATCGCTTTGTGCAACACTAAATGTATAGAAATCAGTAGTGGTATCTTCAATGCGGTCAGCAGTTAACCCTGCGAATAGTGGTACAACACCTTGAGCGCCATTTGAATACATTGAATATAAGTCGTAAATAGTTTCAACGTTATCTTTCTTAGCATCATCTTTATTTGTATAGATTTTGCCTTGAGCAACAAGTGGTGTTGTGATTGTTATTGAACCACTTGCATATTCATCTTTATATTGTGATGCTGATAAAGCAGTAGGTCCAACAATAACTTCAATTTTATAATTTCTTGCAACGTCTTCAAGAGTTGCTGGGTCGTTATCATCAACGAAATTATTTTTGATAACGATATTAACTAATTGCCATTCATCTTTAGCATCAAGTATAACTGCAGAATCTCTGTTGATAATATCAGTTTTTCCAGCAAGCATATCGTAAACGTTAAATGAAATGTTGGTTGAACCAAATTTGCTTAATTGATTTTTAACGTAGAAAGAAACGATAGCGTATTCTTGGCAGTCAACAACACTAAAATCATCATAAGTTAGTGTTATACTTGCATTTTTGATATCACTTATTGTACTAGCCTTAACTTCCTTACCGTAAGGTGAATCACTTGCAGTTAAAGTAGTGGTAGATAAGGTGCCTTTGAAAGTATCATCAAACTTATCTTCGCAACTGCCAAATAAATCAGTTGAAGTATAGTTAACTTTTGCATCAGTTAAATCATTAACGATAGGGGCGAAGAAAGTAATGCCTTGTTCTGCCAAATAATCGTTTAATGAAAGTTTATATAAACTCTTTTGTAAATTTTTCTTTGTAATACTATCAGTGTTATTAAATACGAAAGTTGAAGTGCTATCGCTATTAATTTCAGTTGGGATAGAAGAAACAACTTCATAATTAACGTTATCAAAATAAACCGTACCTTCAGTAACACCTTCTAAACCGTAGCCTAAGCCTAAAGCAAGTTTAACCGTGCAATCATATTGAGCATCACCTTGAACGTAAACTTCATACAAAGTCCAGTCGTTAGCAACGATATTTGTTACTGCATATTCGCCTTGAGCAATGCCGTTAAAGGTATTTGTAATACGGATATTAGCACCATAATTGCCTTGTTTTAAAAGGTTTTGTGTTTTAATATAAACAGAAAATTTACCAATTGTGCCTTTTTCTAAGGTAATTTCTTTGCTAGAAGTGATTTTGCGTGAAGAACCTAAACCAAAGTTTTGTTTTGTTCTATAGTTATTAAGCATATAAACAACGCTATCACTATTATTTTGTGCAGATGGGTTAATATAAAATGTTTTCAAATATTTATCAATGGTGTATTCTTTGATTTGAGCAGTAGTAGGTTCAAAGTTTGCCTTATTATCAGGGTTATAAGTAGGGTCTGATTTAATTTCTTCCTTAACGTCTGCTTCAGTAACGCCTTTGCTATAAAGTGCGTAACTT
>JAZRDW010000272.1:0-2834 GCA_045660505.1 Christensenellaceae bacterium
ACGATCCGACTTTTTCCATAGACACGGCGTTCAAGGTGTGGTTAGTAAGTTTTGTAACGGCACGGCAAGTGATTCAATATTAGATTACTTTGGCGTGGAAAAAACTGAAAAAATATTGTTTGAAACCATAGTAAAAGATGAAAGCATAGAAGAAATTACAAAAGGTCTTCAAACGGAAATGAATATAAATGCAAGTGGAAACGGTATTGCGCTATTCGTTCAAATAGATAGCGTTGGGGGTATGTCTTCACTAAAATATTTTGCTGGGAATATAGAAGTTGAAAAAAAGGAGAATGTGCAAATGGAAAGTAAATCAGTTTTAATTTCAGTTATAACCGATAAGGGATACAATGATTTAGTTATGGAAGCGGCAAGAAGTGCTGGCGCACAAGGCGGAACTGTTGTTAAAGCAAAAGGGACGGGCGCAGATATGGCTAAATTTTTTGGTGTTTCAATTTCAGAAGAAAAAGAAATGGTTTATATAGTTTGCTTGCGTGAAAACCGTGATAACATTATGCGTGCTATTATGGAAAAGGCAGGGAACAACACCCCTGCGCACGGCATAATCTATTCAACCCCAGTTGACAGCGTTGTTGGTTTAAGAGATTTATAATAAAAAAGGCATTGATTATGCAAGGAAAGTCAGATTACAAAACAGAACTAGAAAAGAACGGCGTTATAGCATTTGTTCCTGCGGGGAATAGTATGTGGCCGATAATAAAAAATAAAAAGCAGTCTGTTATAGTTAAAAGTAAAACCGAAAGGTTAAACCCTAACGACGTGGCGTTTTATCTTCGCCCAACGGGTGTGTTTGTGTTGCATAGGGTAATTGAAGTTTTAGATAACGGATACCTTTGCTGTGGCGATAGCCAACTTGAAACGGAAGTTGTTTTAGAAGAGTGGGTTTTCGGCGTAATGGAAGGCTTTTATCAAGGCAAAAAGTATATTAGTGTTCAAGATAGTTCTTATAAAAAAATGGTGGAAAAGTGGTATAAAAACCCTGTTCGCCGTGAAAGAAAGATTAAGAGTTTTTATTTTTGGCAAAGGGTAAAAAATAAACTTAAAAGAATATTTACCCAAAAAAAGGAAGAAGAAAATGTTTGATTTAATCAGTTTAGGTAAAAGTGCAAAAATTGCCTCAATCGCACTAGCAAAGTTAAGCGAAAAAGAACGCAATTTAGCATTAGAAAAGGTTGCAAAAGAACTTCGTACAAATAAAGAATATTTAATTAGTGAAAATAAACTTGATATTAATCTTGCCGTTGAAAAGGGGCAAACAAGCGCATTTATTGATAGGTTAACCTTAACCGAAAATGTTATAGAAAGTATGGCTTTAGGGCTAGAACAAGTGGCTTTGCTTGAAAGTCCATTAGGCAAAACCGTTTATCAATATCAAAATGAAAGTCAAGGTATTTCAGTTGAAAAAATCACAGTTCCTTTTGGCGTTGTTGGTATTATTTATGAATCACGCCCAAACGTTACTGCTGATGCTTTTGCATTGTGCTTTAAAACGGCAAACTCAGTAATCTTAAAGGGTGGTAGTGATTCGCTTAAATCAAACTTAGCCATTGAAAAGGTTATTAAAAAGGCGTTAAAAAGTTTAAATATTGATGAAAATGCAATAAGCGTTATTAGCGATACTTCACGCCAAACTACTTTAGAATTTATGAAACTTAATAAGTATGTTGACCTACTTATTCCAAGGGGAAGCGCATCATTGATTAAAAGCGCCGTTGAAAATTCAACAATTCCTATTATAGAAACGGGTTCTGGGAATTGCCACGTTTTCGTTGATGCAAGTGCCGATATTGATATGTGCGCAAGCGTTATTTTTAATGCAAAAACCCAACGCTATAGTGTGTGCAATGCGTGCGAATCTCTTGTAATACATAGTAATATATTAGAAAAAGCATTGCCAAAAATTGCTGAAATGTTAAAAGAAAAACAAGTGGAAATACGTGCAGACGATAAAGCGTATGACATAATAAAAGATTATCCATATTTATCCGTTGCAGACGATAAGGATTTTTACACTGAATACGGTGCAGCGATAATATCAGTTAAAACGGTCGATAATATCGAAGATGCGATTAGCCATATTAACGAACACGGCACACGTCACTCTGAAAGCATAATAACGGCAAATAAAGAGTTGGCTGAAAAGTTTATGAAAGAAGTTGATGCGTCCAGCGTGTATTGGAACGCGTCAACAAGATTTACCGACGGGTTTGTGTTTGGGCTTGGTGCAGAGATAGGTATAAGTACCCAAAAAATGCACGCGCGTGGACCTATGGGGCTGGATGCACTTGTCACAACAAAGTATATTGTAACGGGTGACGGCGCTGTTAGAAAATAAATCGAATATAAAAAAGCCTTTCGCTAACCAAAGCGAAAGGCTTTTATCATACTTAAAGTTTTTTATACGGGTGAGAATATACCAAGAAGAATAATTCCCGTGAAGGTTAAAGCAATGGTTACGTAATGTTTCCAAGAGAGTTTTTCTTTTAAGAAAATTCTGCTCCAAAGTACCGATACAACGCAGTAAGCAGATATAATCGGCATACCAACTTCATAATCGGCGAACATTACTGCCATATAGAAAACTTGACCTATCGTTTCACAAAGACCACCGAGATAGATGGCGTTTGATTTCTTTACGAAAAGGTTGTCTTTCTTTACAAATTTAACCCAAATAAAGCAGAAGATTGAAAGAAGGAAGAAGGTTAGTTCAAAAGACGAGTTTGCAGAGTAATCGGAAATGTCTACGAAATGGAAGAAAACTTCGTCACCCGCCGTTCCAAGCGCGTCAATGATAAGATAGGCAATGGGTAGTG
>JAZRDW010000273.1:0-1923 GCA_045660505.1 Christensenellaceae bacterium
ATCTTCTTTTCAATCATAATTTGTTTTTCCTTTCTTAAAAATAAAAATCAACAAGCAATCAAAGTCAACATAAAATAAATTGACAATAAATAAGTGCTTGTTGATTTCCTTAAATTATTTAACCTTATATATAACAATTTATTTTTTGTAATTATCTTTAATAAATTGTGCTACTAATGGTGTTAAATTATTTTTATGAAATTCGGGTGTTGGGTGGCAACCATCACTAATTGCAGTATTATTCATTTCACTTTCAAAATTTGCTAGTGCGTATGTGTCTAATACGGGTATATCAAACATTTTAGCAACTTTTTTTGTTGCGATGTTGATTTCTTCAATAGTGATGTCGCTATCTGCATATTGTTCTAATTTTGCGTCGCCAAGTGGCAAAGCAGTCATAAAGAACACAAATGCGTTAGGGTGGAAATTTTTAATACATTGTGCAATAGTTTTCAAACCACCATAAACACTAGTTGTTCCCGTGTCAGTAATAGAACCTAACGGGCGATTTTTTCCAAAATCGTTTGTTCCCCCCATAACCGAAATAATGTCAGTTTCCAACGGAATAGAACTTGCTTGTGTAACAATAGTTGCATAAGGTTTACCCGTTGATAAACTAGCACCACCGACGCCAAGATTGTTGACTTGCAACAACCCTAGTTCTTCGCCAACCAAAACCGAATAAGGTTTTTCCATTTGTTTTCCTTGATAACTACCCCAAGTTATGCTATCGCCAAGAGCAGTATAAGTCAAGGTTGAAAAGTCAACCGAACTTTCAACACCAACATCATTGTTATTGTTGTTGTCTTTATGTCTAAAAATGGAAAAACCCAATCCACCAATCATAACTACTAGTAAAAGAATAATCACAACATTTATAATTTTTTTCATAATAATATTTCTTTTCTAGTAATTATAGCACACTTTTATCTAAATTCAATAGCGTTTATAATAGGTAGTTTATCACCTAAATTGAAAAATGTAGCACAATAAACAGCGTCTTGTGGAACACTAACAATAGCAACATAAGAGCCGTCGTCTTGTAAAACTTGTGTCATTCTTGCAACACTTGTTATAATTCCGTCAGCGTCAGTAAATAATAATGGTCTATTTGTATATTGAGCAAAATGTGTTACTTTTAATGTTTTAATGTCAGTTACATCAAACAATTCACTAACGCCAAAACCTTCGCTTGATGTTAATTGTGTATCGTCAAACAAGTTTGTGCCTTCAACATTTTTGTATAAAACGCCCGTTTTATCTAATCTTGCAACAAAAAGATTTTCCATTGTAAAATCTTGTTCCTTGTCAACACTTATTTCAATTTGTTTAGCATAACCATTGATTTCATACCAAGAAATTTTGTCGTCATTTTGTGGTGTGATAACAATTCTGCAAGTTCTTGCCATAAGTGGTGTAGTTGTTTCGTCGTAATTTTCCCTTAAATTGTATGTAGAAGATAAATAATCGTCGTTTTCGTCATAGAAGAATAATCTATAACTAATATCATTATTAAATGTAATCTTTACATCAACATTTTTACAAGAAAAAGCGTCTTTTGTATAAATACTACTTTCAGTATCTAAAAAACCACCTTGTTCAGTTAAACCACCAACAGCAAATGTTGGGTTAATAACTTTTGTATTTTCTTCTTTTTCTCTAAACATAGACGCAATGCCAACAATAGCACCAACAAGCAATATGCACGATAAAGTTATCAATAGAATGCTTTTCCAATTCTTTTTTGACTTAAAAAAATTTTTAACTTTCGCCATAATTTACCTTTCCTTTTCTATATTTTATTTGTTGTAACTAACATCTAATTGAGATGTATATTTACCCATATTAAAAATGCTTAATTCCACATTTTCGCCGTCAACTTGATAAGGGGTAATCATAACACGGAATGTGTCTGCATTTTCG
>JAZRDW010000274.1:0-1227 GCA_045660505.1 Christensenellaceae bacterium
TGGTTTAGATAGCGCTGATGATGGCGAAATTATCGTTAAAGGGGTAAGCAGTAAAAACTTTACTCCTGCCGATTTTGATAGTTATAGGAACACTTTTATAGGGTTTATTTTCCAAGAATATAACCTACTTAACGAATTTACCGTTAAGCAAAATATTGCTTTAGCAATGCAACTTCAATCAAAGCAACTTTCTGATGAAGAATTAGAACAAACGCTTGAATTAGTTGACCTTGCTGGGTTAAAAGACAGATACCCTAACGAATTATCTGGTGGTCAAATGCAAAGGGTAGCAATAGCCCGTGCTATTATTAAAAACCCAGAAATTGTTTTGGCTGATGAACCAACAGGTGCGTTAGATAGCGCAACTGGTAAACAAATTTTTGACACCTTAAAGAAGTTATCTAAAACACGCTTAGTTGTTGTTGTTTCACACGATAGGGGTTTTGCTGAAGAGTATGCCGATAGAATTATTGAACTTTCTGATGGTGAAGTTGTTTTAGACGTTAGTAAAAACACTTTAGATAATTCTTCTTCTACCCAAAACGTTAACCTTATTAGTGATGATATTATCACTATTAAAGACTGGAGTAAGGTTAGTGATGAAGAAGTTAAGAAAATTATTGATTTAATGAGGAAGAACGGCAAAGAAACGGTTATAACTTCTAGTGAAAAACACACCCAACAAATAAAACAAGTTTTAGATATTGAAGATAATTCTTCTAAAAAGTTTGTTAAAACTAAAAAGGAAGATACACCTGAATATAAGGGTGAAAAGGCAAAGTTCATAAAATCAAAACTACCGTTTTCACGCGCGTTAAAAATGGCGTCTTCAAGTTTAAAGGTTAAGCCGTTTAGGTTGATATTCACTATAATTTTATCAGTTATAGCGTTTACCTTATTCGGCATTACTTCAACCTTAATGCTTTACGACCCTAACTATTCAGTAATAAACGCAATGCAAAATACTAGTTATGACAGCGTTGCCTTAGAAAAGAAATATGATGCTAATTACCAAACCGTTCAGTATAAAGATGATGCAACAGCAACTATAGGAACGGATATGACGGTAGAGTTAAAGGGTGCATACAAGCAATCTGAACTTGATAAATTAAACGATAATAGCGTTGGCTTAAAATTTGCAGGGGTTATGGACTTAGGGTATTATCCATATACAGAGTTAACTACGGGAGAATATAACGCAAACACCTATAAATTAAAGGCAAACTT
>JAZRDW010000275.1:0-1371 GCA_045660505.1 Christensenellaceae bacterium
AGGGGTTAGCGAAGGCACGCTTTTCTTTGACGTAATGCTACATATAGGCACGCTTATCCCTGTGTTTATTATATTCTTTAAGGATATTTTGGGGTTATTTAAAAAGCCGTTTTCTAAAATGCTTTGGTTAATTATAGCAACTATACCTGCAGGTTTAACAGGTATGCTTTTAGGGGATATTGTTGAAGGGGCTTTCTATGCTGGCAACCTTTTATCAGCAATATTATTGTCAATCACCTTTATAATAACTGCTGTTGAACTTTTCTTTGCTGAAAAGTTAAGCAAAAAAGGATATAATAATCAGCCACTTTCTTTAACCAACGCTTTTTTTATGGGGCTTGGTCAATCAATAGCAATCGTTCCAGGGCTATCTAGAAGTGGAACTGTTATATGTTCAGGCACTTTTGCTAAGGTTAATAATGAAGAAAACGCAAGTTTTGCTTTTTTAATGAGTATACCCGTTATTTTGGGGGCGGCGGTCGTTTCTGGTTATAAAGCCATTAAAGGCGGGGTGGTTATAGATGCTTTGCCACTTGTTTTTGGTGTTTTAACTGCTGCCGTTACGGGGTATATTGCAATTGAATTTATGCTAAAACTAATTAAAAAAGCAAATTATAAGTGGTTTTCACTTTATTTAGTGATTATGGCAATAGCCTCAACCGTATCAATGGTTGCGTTTGGTGTATAAACTTAAAAATTTTTTAGGAGAAAACTAATGAAAAAGTTTTTTGAAGAGTTTAAAACTTTTATAACGCGTGGCAACGTGTTGGATATGTCTGTCGGCGTTATCGTCGGTGGCGCGTTTACCGCAATAGTAAACGGCTTAAGCAACTTTATCTTAAAGCCTATTATCAACTGGCTTTTAGCACTTATATTTGGTTCTAATTCTTTAGACGGAATTTTAACTTATCTAAAGAAAGTTGAAGTGACCGACCCAACTACTGGGGTGACTTCTATTGATTTAGCAAACTCAATCTATATAGACTGGGGTGGATTTATAAACGCAATTATTAACTTCTTCTTAATTGCAATAGTTTTATTCACAATAGTTAAGTTGTTCAATAAGATTAAAGAAGGTGGCGAAAAGATGAAAGAAGATTACGATAAAAAGCATCTTGACAAAGCCGAAAAGAAAGAACTTAAAGAACACGGCGTTGATATTAAAGATAAAGTGGCAGTTAAGGCTTACTTTGACCAAAAGGCGCTAGACGAACAAGCAAAGCAAGAAGAAGAAAAGAAACTTGCTGAACAAAAAGCATTAGAAGAAAGATTAGCAAACCCTACTAGTGAATATTTGTTAAAGCAAATTAAAGAACTTTTAGAAAATAATCTTTTAAAAAAAGAAGAACAATAAAAAAGTTTATTAACTAA
>JAZRDW010000276.1:0-2653 GCA_045660505.1 Christensenellaceae bacterium
AAGTCTGGCAATGCTTATAATTCAAATTCAGCAAACAATGAATATGATAATAGGCAAATGGGTGGCAATATGTCAGAATGTGAAAACTGCTGTACTACTTGGTGTTGCGCTAACTTAATGTGCAACGTATGTTGTAGATAATGAATAGCAAAGTTATTTCAATTTCTGCAATTTCAGCAGGGCTTGTTGCTCTGTTTTTAACGTTAGGCGCATATTTTGAATTAGTTGATTTATTCACTATTATTTTAGCGTCTATATTCGTAATATTGCCCTTATATTATAACTCTTATAAGGGTAGTGTTTTAAGTTTCCTAGCAGGTGGGTTAATTGCCTTTATGTTTAGTGGCTTTAACCTAATGTCGCTAGTATTCCCGGCATATTTTGCTTTTTTTGGCATTTATCCTATTATTAAATGCAAAATGCAAGATAAAAACTTTAATAAGGTTTGGGGTTTAATAATAGGGTTAGTTTGGTTTATAATTGTAGCCTTTGGACTATATTTTTATTACACGTTATTTATGGGGGTTGCATTAGAAGGGTTGCCTAACTGGTTAATAGATTATATACTAATTTTTGTTTTTCTAATTGCTGTGATTTTCTTCTTCATTTTTGATAGATTTATATTAATCATACGCAAGGTAGCCGACTATTATTTAAATAAAATTATTAAGTAATTCAGGAAAATTTTTAAGGTTAATACAAAATGAAAAAGAACGAAGAGAGAGTGGGAATAGTTGTTGGCATTGGTGCTAACGGTGAAGGTATTGTTAAACAAGATGATACCGTTATCTTTATTCCTTTTGCTTTAGTTGGAGAAAAAATAAGGTTCAAAATTTTAAAAGTCACTTCAAAGTGTGCTTACGGAAAGGTTTTGGAAGTTTTAACTCCTGCTGAAATGAGAGTTAGGGTTAATTGCCCTGTTTATGGAAAGTGTGGTGGTTGCCATTTGCAACACGTTAAATACGTTAATCAATTAAAGATTAAGGAAGAAACGGTTGCAACCTGCTTTTCTAAAATTGCTAACTTAAAAGTTAATATTCGCCCTGCAGTAAAGGGTGACGACCAGTTTAGATATAGAAATAAACTTCAATTACCTGTTGCAAGCACGCCAAGTGGAACGGTTATAGGTTTTTATGCAGAAAATTCACATAGGGTTGTTCCTATAGATGATTGCTTAATAAATGCGCCTTGGACAAGTGATGTTATTGCCGTTTTTAAGCAATACATAGAAGAATTTAATATTCAAGGTTATAATGAACAAACTTGCACAGGGGAACTAAGGGAAATTACCGTTAAGGATATTAAAGGTAATTTAATAATAACATCCGTTTCTTTAAATGAGAAATTGCGCGGGCAACAACGCTTAATAGAACTATTAGAAAACAACTTAAACTATAAGTTTTCATTGTTTCTAAATATTAATAAATCAAATTCAAACGTTATTTATGGCGATAAATTTTTGCTTTTACACGGTGCGCCAAATTATATGGGCGATATGCTTGGAATTAAGTATAAAATAGGCGTGCAAAGTTTTATGCAAGTTAATAATTCAGTTTGCTCTAAACTTTATTCAGCCGTTAGAGAGGCCGTAGACGCTGATGAAGATACCGTTGTTATTGATGCGTATAGTGGGGCAGGATTACTTACCGCGTTGCTTGCGAAATCGGCTAAAAAGGCTATCGGTGTTGAAATTGTTAAAGAAGCAGTTAATTGTGCTGATGAATTAGCAATTCAAAACGGATTAGATGATAAAATTGAAAATCATTTAGGTAAGTGTGAAGATATTTTGCCAGCACTTATTGAAAAAGAAAAACAAAACAACAGCAAAGTTTGTTTAGTTTTAGACCCACCTAGAAAGGGTTGTGACTTGAAAGTTATTGATGCAATTATTAAAAGTGATATAGATAAAATTGTTTACGTATCTTGTAAGCCATCAACTTTAGCACGTGATATAGGGTTAATTGTTGGAAGTTTGAAATATGATAACGGCGAAATTAAAAAGGTTGAAAACCCTAAACTTAAATACGAAATAAATTTAGTTCGCCCATTTGATATGTTTGCTAATACCAAACATATAGAAACCTTAGTTTGTTTAACTAGAATTTAATAATTATTATAAATGGTATAAAATTATGACTAAAAAAACTTCTGCAAGTGAAATAATAATTGATATTTTGTATACGATTTTAGCAGGTGCTATCGTTGGTTCTGCTTTCCATTTTTTTCAAAACAGCAACGGGTTTGCGCCTGGTGGCGTTGGCGGTTTAGCAACTATTACCCACCATTTACTTAATAATAAAGTAGACTGGTCAATTTTAATGGTTGCATTTAATTTACCTATATTTATATTAGTTAGCATAATTGTTGATAAAAAGTTAGGTTTAATTTTAACTTTATATTTAATTGTGCAATCATTAATGCCCCAATTTTATAATCTTATAGGTGCTAAACCTTATTGTTTAGCAAATAACCAAGAAGATTTTAATATTGTGTTCGCTTGCATAGCAACGGGTGTTATTTCTGGCTTTGGCTTTTCACTAATGCTTAAGAGATTTGGTGCAAGTGGTGGTACATACGGTATTTCAGCCTTAATTAAACACGCTAAACCAGAAACTAATATTGCTTACGTTTCTTTTATTATGGATACAAGCGT
>JAZRDW010000277.1:0-3029 GCA_045660505.1 Christensenellaceae bacterium
GCCATAATTATTCTCCTTTACTTTAGACAAATAAAAATGCCATATAGCATATTCATATACAATAAAATAAAACTATATGGCAAATTATTTTTTAATTTTTATTAAGTTTTTATTTTAAACTATCCCTTAAAAATTTAAGATTAACTAGTTTTTCTAAGAAAGTATTTTGCGTAAAGGCATAATGGTTGCTTGCTTCAAAGCCAAGCCTTGCATCTAAAGATGCTAAAAGATAAGTTTGTTTAACAAGTTATTCTTCTTGATTAATATAATCAAGTAAGTTTAATTTATTTTCTAAACTTTCTTTTTCTTCATTGAACTTAAATTGAACTAAAAGACTTCTAATATTTAAGTAAACAAATCTTGCCGTGCGCTTTAAATCTTCAAAGTTAGCGTTGCCATTATGTTTATCTAAAATATTTAAGCCTAAAAGCCACTCATCTGTCAATACGGTTAATTTTTCTTTTAACTCTTCAATAGAAAATGCCTTTTCTTTATCCCCTGAAGATGATTTTACACACCAAGTATCAATATCATCATAAGGATAGCAAACCATACTTGCAGTTAGGCCTGTTTTATCTTTATACCAAAAATTACTTGCGCCCGTTTGAACGGCACTAAAATATAACATACCCACGCAAATAGGGTAATTCCTAAATGCTTTTGATAATAGGCTTACACCTTCTTTTGCAATCTGCCAAGTTTCACCATATTGTTCCATTAGCCACTTGTCATAACTAAAATCATTAGAAAATATTTGGTTAACTAAATTAAATGATGCTGATGGATAGCCTCCTAAAGTCCATGATAACATTAAACCTGAAATATCAATTTTCTTTAAGTTGGTCATATGTTCAACAATTAAATCAAACACAGATATATATGGCACGGTTGAAAGTTCCCAACACAAGTTTTTTTAGTTGGGTTTTCTTCTAAAAATAATCTTAAAATACCCGTGGTGTCGCCTTCTGCACCTGCGGTTGTGTTATCCCCACTATCGGTGATAAAAATGCGATTTTCCTTTCCTAAAATTGCACGCTTAACGCACTCTTTTGGCAGTTCGGCTTCACAAAGGAATTTATAATCTCTTCTTGTTGCCCAAAGTTTATTTGCTAAATCTTTTGCTACTTCTATTGCCCTTTCGTTAGTTGTTGCACAAACCACGGTTGATGCACTTGTATTTTTAGCATCTATCCAACAATGCCCTAAAAATAAGTTCGCAGTAAAAATTTCATCTGTCTTTTCAAGTTCAAGCGTTTCTTCAATTAAGCCTTTAAGTGGTTCGTAAGCCGTTTGCAAAGTATCGTTTTTAAGTAAGAAAGGAACTCTCACCATTTTAGCACAAGGTTTAATATTGTTTTTTAAGCAATAAACTAATGCGTTTGCACTGCGAAGTTGTGTTTCAACTTGGTCAATATGCGGAACGGTTTTAAAACCACTAATAATATCAGCATAATCACAAAGTTCATCAGTAATGTTTGCGTGGGCATCTAAAGATAAAGCAATTAAACAATCTTTAGAAACGATTTTGCGAATTTCCTTTAACAAATAAAGTTCGCCACTACCTATTTCTTCAACTTCCATACTGCCGTGGAAAAATATAAACACGCCGTCTACGTCAGCATTTTCACGCACGGTAGAAAGAATTTGGTTTGCATAAAAATCATAAGTATCCTTTTCCACGGTTGCTGATGGCAATGCTACGGCATAGATTGATGGAATAACTGTAAATCCAGCATTTTCAAAAACATCTTTCACGGCAAGTTTCTTAAAAATATCTTGCCCTTTAAAATATTCAAAATCATGTTTTTGTGGATGCAATTTTGCTTTGCTGTTTGATTCACATTGAAAAGATGCTACCAAAATTTTCAAAATAAACACCTCTAATATTGTTATTTAATTTATTATACCACTATTTTTTAAAATAAAAAGGTAAAATATAAAACAAAAATGGTAAAAAATAAAACTTTAAATTTTATTTTACTATTTTTTCTTAAATTATTGTGTTTTAATTTTACTTATGCTATATTGTTATTATAAGGAGAAAAATGCGTAATGCGTAAATATTTTAACTACCAAGTAAAGAAAACCGTTATAGTGCAAAACTTAATTACGATAGAAGCAATTGAAACTTCGCCAACCTTTTCTTACCCGGAAGAAAAGCATGAATTTTACGAAGTTGTTTATACCGATAGTGGAACTATTAATTGTGCCTTTAATGAAAAACTTATTAACCTAAAACAAGGCGATTTGCTTTTAATCCCACCTAAAACGGTACATTCATATAAGGCGATTATTGATAAGTCTGCATCAATTTTTATCGTGTGTTTTAGATGCACTTCTGATTTTTTGAATATTTTTGAAAATAAAATTAAACTTTCTAACGACCAAAAATCGTTGCTTGCTGAAATTATAAAGGAAGCAAAAAGCGCTTTGCACTTCCCTTTTAATAAAAAGTTAAAGCAATTATCTTCACCACTATTCGGTGCGCAACAACTAATTGAAAATAAACTTGAAGAATTGCTTATTAATTTAATCCGAAACGAACTTAACATTAACAATAACATTAAACTTGTTATGAGCACTACCGAACTTGAAAATAACTTGGTTAAAGATATTGTTGCTTTCTTAAAAGAAAACTTATACGGGCGTATTTCTTTAGAAGATATAAGTAGGCAAACTTTTTATAGCAAAACTTACCTAAATAAAATCTTCCAAAAAAGCCTTGGCTATACGATTATGCAATATTATACAGAACTTAAAATTCAAGAAGCAAAAAAATTATTGCGTGAAGGGGTTTCTTCTAACGATATTGCTTATAAACTTAATTTTGACAGCCCAACTTATTTTACAAAAGTATTCAAAAGGCTTGTTAAATTAACGCCATCTCAATACAGAAAAACGCTTTTATAATTTTTTAACGTTACTACTAAGGATTAAGAATTATGGATATTGATAAGTTAAATAAATGGGCAGACTTACTGCTTGATACGGGTAAAAGAAATAATTTAATAAACTTTAAAGATGCTAAA
>JAZRDW010000278.1:0-1739 GCA_045660505.1 Christensenellaceae bacterium
TAAAGGAGAATAATTATGGCAAAAAATTTTTATATCGGCATAGACCTTGGTGGAACTTTCATTAAAGGTGGTATTGTTGATAGTTTAGGTTATATTTTGTTGCAAGATAAAGTTCCAACCCAAAGGGAAATGGGGGATAAAGCCGTTGCAACAAATATTTCTAACCTATGCAAAAACTTGCTTAAAAGATTAAATATTTCTACTAGCGAAGTTGTTGGTATAGGTGTTGGCGTGCCTGGTATGATAGATAGCGCTAAAGGCGAAGTTGTTTATTCAAACAATTTAGACTGGGAACATTTTTTTATTGCAGAAGAAATTGAAAAGCAAACTTCTTTACCCGTAAAAATAGCAAACGACGCTAACGTTGCAGCACTTGGCGAAACAAAATTTGGCTGTGGTAAAGATTATAAAAATACCGTTATGATAACTTTAGGAACGGGGGTTGGCAGTGGTATCGTTATTGATGGAAAACTTTTTGAAGGCAACCGTTCAGCAGGGGCAGAAATAGGCCACTCTGTAATTATTGCAGGTGGGGAACTATGCACTTGTGGAAGAAAAGGCTGTTTAGAAACTTACGTTTCAGCAACGGCATTAATCCGTGAAACTAAGCGTGCAATGTTAAATAATAAGGATAGCAAAATGTGGGAAATAGGCTCTATTGATTTAGTGACGGGCAAAACTGCATTTGACTACAAAGATATTGATGAAAGTGCAAAAAAAGTTGTGGATAGATATATTGAACTTCCTGGCGTAGGTATAACGAATATCGCTAACGAATATCGCCCAGAGGCAATAATTTTAGGTGGTGGGGTATGCGCTCAAGGGGAAACTTTAGTTAAGCCTTTACAAGAATTTGTTAACAGGGAAATATTCGCTAAAGAAAAAGGTCCACAAGTTAAAATTTTAATTGCAACCTTAGAAAATAGCGTAGGTTTACTTGGCGCAGGCGCACTTTGGATGTAATTATATTTTAATTAAAAATTGTAAGGTAAAAGCCGTTGTCTAATCAAAGACAACGGCTTTCTTGTTTATAATTGATGTATCATATTTTTATATTCGGTTGGGGTTTTGCCAACACGCTTTTTAAATGTCCTAGAAAAATAATTATAATCTTCAAACCCCACTTCAAAGGCAATATCTTTTAGCGAAAAAACACCTTCGTCTAAAAGTCTTTTTGCTTCGTTAATTCTTTCACTAATAATATAATCAACAACTGATAACCCTGTAATTTTTTTAAATGTTGTGTCTAAATAATTAGGGGAATACCCAACGCTATCTGCAATTAGATTAAGCGAAAGTTTGGTTGATAAATTATTTCTAATATACCTTTTAACGGCAAGTGAAATAGGGTTTTCGCCACGGGCTTTAATTCTATCGCTTAATAGTTTAATAATTAAGTTCAAAACTATATCAAACTTTTCAAACCAGTCGTAATACTTAAAATATATTTGGTCACAAACGCTAAAAAGCAGTTTAATTTCATCAGAAATACACTCAGGTATATGGATAGGTAAGTTTATTTCCATATCGTTATAAAAGTTAAAACTAATATAGTCGCATTTACTTGTCGTATTCCTTTTTCTTAAACTACCAGACTTAAGGTAAATAGCGTCGCCATCTTTAATAGAATATTGTTTACCGTCAATCTCATAATCAAGTTGCCCTTTAATAACAAAGGTAAGTTCGTTAAAAGGTATTTTTTCTAAAATAATAATGTGTGGCTTTTCATTAAATTTATG
>JAZRDW010000279.1:0-11696 GCA_045660505.1 Christensenellaceae bacterium
TACATATCTTCAATTAAATCCATCATATCAAAGTAATCGCTATATGCTTGGTACATTTCAACGGTGGTAAATTCTGGGTTGTGTGACCTATCCATACCTTCGTTTCTAAAAATTCTACCAACTTCATAAACTTTATCAAAGCCACCAACTATTAGGCGCTTTAAGTAAAGTTCAGTTTCTATTCTTAAATACATATCAATATCAAGTGCGTTATGGTGTGTCTTAAAAGGTCTAGCAGCAGCACCGATTTCAAGTGGTTGCAATACAGGTGTATCAACTTCTAAATAGCCAACGCCGTCAAGATATTCCCTAATAGCCTTCATAATTTTTGAACGCATAACGAAAGTCTTTTTAACTTCTGGGTTAGCAATTAAGTCAATTTCCCTTTGACGATACCTTGTATCTTCATCTTTTAAGCCGTGATATTTTTCTGGCAATGGCAATAAAGACTTAGATAGAAGTTCTATTGATTTTGCGTGGATAGAAACTTCGCCGGTTCTAGTGGTGAACACTTCACCGGTAATACCAACGATATCCCCTATATCGTAATCTTTGAACGCTAAATAATCGTCACCTAAATCGTTAATTGAAAGGTATGATTGAATTGTGCCCTTTCCGTCAAGAATAACGGCGAAAGATGCTTTACCCATTATACGCTTTGAAATAAGCCTACCTGCAACGCCAACTTCTTTACCAGCATAATTATCATAATCATCTTTAATGTCTTGGCTATAAGCAGTTCTAGCATACTTAACCTTTTCAAAAGGATTCTTGCCTTGTGCAACGAGTGCTGAAAGTTTTTCACGCCTAATTTTTAAAATTTCACTTAAATCTTGCTCTTCGCAAGGAGCATTGGTCTTAATTTCTTCCATAATTCTTCCTTGATAATATTGTTAATTGATTTTTTTGATAAAAATTATTAGTCAACCTTTTTAATTGTTAAAGTTGTAACGCCAGATGGAACGTTAACCTTAACTGTATCGCCAACCTTTCTACCTAATAAAGCGTTGCCGATAGGTGATTCGTTTGAAATTCTGCCTAATTCAACGTCTGCTTCAGTTGTGCCAACGATTTCATAAGAAAAAGTTAAGTTTTCATCTTCATCAACAAATTCAACTTTGCTACCTAATGAAACTATACCCTTTTTTGCTTCCTTAATGATAACGGCGTATTTAAGTTTGTTTTCAATTTCTAAAATTTCGCCTTCAATCATTGCTTGTTCGTTTTTAGCAGCATCATATTCAGCGTTTTCAGATAAGTCGCCAAATTCCCTAGCAGTCTTAATTCTTTCGGTAATTTCTGCACGTTTAACAACCTTTAAATATTCTAATTTTTTCTCAAGTTCTTCTTTACCTTCTTTGGTAAGCATTACTTCTTCTGCCATAAAAATGACCTCCGTATATTTAATCAATTTTTTGTTATATTTTTAGAGTATACACTCCTACTTATATTTTAACTTATGTATTATAATACATATATTTAAATTTGTCAACTTTTCTAGCAAATGTTTTAGTTAAGCAAATACTTAGGTTTTTACACACAAAAAGGGCCAAAACACCCCCAAAATGTGAAAAAAATTTACATTTTTAGAAAAAAATTTTAAAAACACTATTGACAAATATTTTTTTTATGTTATAATTTTGCTTGTAAATAAGATTTTTTTCCTTTTTTTGTTAAACTTTTTTAGTTTTCAAATTATGGTTTTTCCGAATAATATATGAAGGAAAAAGGTTGCTAAACAGCAACCTTTTTCACTTTTAAAATTTATTTAATTTTATTAATATTTTTTCTTTAGATTTTTACTATCTTTTTATCTTTCTTCGTAGTCCCCGCAACAAGTGCAGTTTTCACCACAGCAACAAGTTACTTTAATTGAATTTAACATGCAATTTGTGCCTTCGGTGTTGTGCTTACATTTTTCTACGTTACATCTAATACTACAGTTTTTAATCATAATAAATCTCCTTGTAAAAGTATTATGGCTAAACGAAAGAAAATTTATACATTTTAATTGACTTTTTTATATGTTTAAGGTTAAAATAAAGTTAGAAGTATTTTAAGGAGTTAAAAATGAAAGTCGTTTTATTAAAAGATGTTAAAGGCTCAGGTAAAGCAGGTGATATTATAGATGCTAAAGATGGGTTTGCGCAAAACTTTTTAATCAAAAAGGGCTTGGCAAAACCTGCTGATGCACAAGCGCTTAACGAAAACAAAGCGCAAAAACAATCACAAGAATTTCACCGCCAACAAACCTTAGCGCAAAATAAAGAATTACGCCAAAAACTTGATGGAATTAAGGTTACAATTCAAGTTAAAACGGGTGCTAACGGCAAGTTTTTTGGTAGCGTTACTAATAAAGAAATTGCTGATAAACTTTTTGAACTTGGTTTTGATATTGATAAGAAAAAAATTATTCTTTCATCAAATATAAAAGCCACGGGCGTATACCCTGTTTCAATTCGTATTTCTGCAGAAGAAACTGCAAAAATCAGCGTGGAAATTATCAATTAGTTTTTAATTAAATTTTCTATATAAAGATAATCTTTCTTACTAGAAAGATTATTTTTTTATTTTAAAAGGGAAATTTTTTATCAAAATTTTAGCCTTTAACTTTCAGTTAAATTACCTTTTATTTAAAAGTGTTGACTTTTAATATAAATTATCATATAATATAGCAGTTATGAGTAATGAAAAAAAGGCTAATCCTAAACAAAAAAAGGAAAGCAAACGCACTAAAAAAATCAAGCATATTGCCGAACAAGTTGGTGTTGATTTAAATAACGATAATCCGCAAATTGAACGCGCAGACTTCGTTGAAGAAAAATCATCACAAGAACACCAAAAAAAGGAAGTTTTAACTAACATTGTTGGTATTAAGCAAGATGAAGAACTTATTGATAAAAAGCAAAAGGTAGTTAAAACTATCTTTACCGTTCTTTTCATTGTTTTTTTAGTTGGGTCAATGGCGTTTACCGCTTATAAAGATTTTATTGCGCCTGATAGGGAATTTTTATCTTGGAAGGAACTTGGCGTCGTTTTAGAAAACAGCTGGAAGTTTTTATTATTTGCTCTTATAGCCTTGTTCTTAAATTACTTCTTTAAGGGGTTAAAACTTGCTATAATGTGCAAATCATTAACGGGCAAATTCCACTTAAAAACCTGTTTAGAAACTGGTATAATAGGCAACTATTATAACGCAGTAACGCCTTTTGCCGTTGGTGGCCAACCATTTGAAATTTATCACCTTTCAAAACACGGCGTTCACGGTGGGGTTGCAAGTTCAATTCCTATCGCAGCGTTTATGCTTAACCAGTTCGCCTTTGTTGTTTTAGGAACGGCAAGTTTAATTTTATTCAAAAACAACGCCCTAGAAATACCTGCAAATATTTACGGCGTATTCCCTACTACTATGAAAGGTATTGCTATCGTAGGTATTCTTGGTTGCGCAATAATGCCTCTTTTAGTTGTTATATTCTCACTAATGCCAAGGATAGGCGCAAGTTTAGTTCACTTCGTTATTTATATAGGTAGCAAACTAGGTATCGTTAAGCAACCTAAAGAAACTACCATGAAAATCATTAAGAACGTTATTCACAACGCTTCTTGTTTAAAAAAGATTTGCACTAACCCACTTGTATTTATACTCTGCTTTATTTTAAGTTTCTTAGAACACGTTGCAACGTTATCGCTTGCCTTCTTCGTTCTTAAAGCCTTTGGGTATGATGCTGTTAATTTAACAACGGGTGCTGACGTTCCACTTATAACTGAGTGGCTACAAACGGCGCAAATTTCACTTTTACTTATTGCATCAATTGCAATTATCCCTACCCCTGGTAATTCAGGTGCAGCCGACCTATCTTTCTTCTTGTTCTTTGAAGCAGGTTTAGCGGCAGGCTTAGCATTCCCAGCAACACTAATTTGGCGTTTGTTCTCTTTCTATAGTTATATTATTATAGGTTTTGCTTTTGCAACTATTAAGAAAAAGGCTGACCAAGCAAAAGAAACTAAAGAAAAAGAAGATAAACCACCAGACCCGCCGCCTGATGAAACTTCACCTAATGATGCTTTGCAAGACGGCACGCCTAATAAAGATTGCCCGCCCGAAAACGAGCAAGGCTTAGAAAGTTTGGAAAATGAAAGCATTGAAACAAATGAATAGTTAATATATAAAAAGCACTGCTAAATAGCAGTGCTTTCTTTTTTCTTTTCTTAGTTGTTTAGTTGTTGCTTGGCAAGGTCACCTTATTAACGTCATACTCATTATTAGTAAGTTCATTAAATAAGTCCATAGCAAATCTAACGGCATCATCCATATCAATATATTTATATTTAGCAAGCCTACCAAGTAAATATAAATTTTTATATTCCTTTGCCAAAAGCAAATATTGTTCGTAATGTTCTTTATTTTTAGCAATAGGTATAGGGTAATACGGAATATTTTTACCTTTCCTAAAGGCTTGTGGATATTCTTTAACTATAACCGTGTTTTCTTGTGGGTCACAAGTAAACTTAGAAAATTCACTAATTCTTGTAAAGAAGTGCGAAGTTGTGTAATTAACAACTGCATGGTCTTGATAAGAAGAAGTTTTTAGCGTTTTAAACTTAAACTTCAAACTACGGTATGGCAAAACCCCCATTTTATAATCAAAAAGTTCATCTAAGCAACCTGTGTAGAAAACTTTTCCATCAAAAGGTTTTTCTGCATAATAAATTTGCCCGTCTTCAAAAGCCAAAACCTTTTTAGCATCAGTTTTTAATTTTAACTGAATTTTTGGGTGGCGCAAAATATTTGCAATCATTTCAGCAAACCCGTTAGTTGGCATATATTGAAACTCATCAGTAAAATACCTATCTTCATAAGAAACGTAAACAGGCACACGGTTCATAACGTCAGAACCAAGGTGTTCAGGCCTAAAGCCCCATTGTTTCAAGGTGTAGATATAGAAAATTCTTTTATAAACAAACTCAGCAAAATCACGGATTTCTGGATTAGCGTGCTTTTTTAATTGCATAATAGGAACTTTTTTATCTAGCCCTATTTCTTCAATTAAAATGTTTTTTATTCTTTCAGCCTTTTCTTTAGGGAAAAGCATAAATAGTGAAGTTAAATTAAAAGGAACGGGAACTAGTTTATCAGCCCTAATTCTTGCAACAACCCTATGTTCATACTTAGTCCACTCAGTAAAGTTAGAAAGGAAATCAAAAACTTGTTTGTCGTGCGTGTGGAAAATATGTGGGCCGTAAGGCTGAATCATTATTCCGTTTTTATCAACGTAATCGTAAGCGTTGCCCCCTATGGTATCACGCTTATCAATAACAATAACTTCTTTGCCGATTTCAGCAAATAACCTTGCAATAGTTGCGCCAGAAAAACCTGCCCCTATAACTATAATTTTTTCCATTTTCTTGCCCTTATTATTTTTTTAATTGTTTGGTAAACTCTGCAATTCTATCGGTAGCAGTTATAAGGTTTTTCATTGAATATGCGTAAGAACACCTTATATAATACTTACCGAACTCACCGAACGCATCACCCGGAACAACTGCAACCTTTTTTTCTTTTAATAGTTTGGTTGCAAATTCTTCGCCCGTCATATTCAAACTCTTTACTGATGGGAATATGTAGAAAGAACCTTTTGGTTCAAAACACTCTAACCCCATTTTATTAAAGGTTTCAAACATAAACCTACGGCGTCTATCATATTCGTCACACATTTCTTTAACAACGCTATAATCATCTTTTGAGCCTTGAATTAAGCCTTCTAAACTAGCGTATTGTGAAAAGATAGGTGCGCAAATAGTTGTATACTGATGAATTTTAAGCATTGCTGAAAACACAGGGTCGCTAGCGCAAACAAAACCTATACGCCACCCTGTCATTGCAAATGCTTTTGAAAAGCCGTTAATTAAAATAACCCTATCTTTCATTTCAGGATATTCGGCAATAGAAACGTGCTTTCCACCATAAGTTAATTCTGCATAAATTTCATCAGAAATAACTAATAAATCGTGCTTAATAATAAACGGAATAATTTTATCAATATATTCCCTTTCCATAATTCCACCCGTTGGGTTGTTTGGGTATGGAAAGATTATCGCTTTCGTTTTAGGGGTGACAACGCTTTCTAATGCTTCCAAAGTTAATTTAAAGCCGTTATCCCCACTACAAGGCACGCTAATAGGTACGCCCCCTGCTAATTGAACGCAAGGCGTATATGAAACGTAACTTGGGTCTGGTATTAAAACTTCATCCCCTTCATCAACAACGGCACGAAGCGCCAAGTCAATCGCCTCACTTGCGCCAACCGTCACCATAACTTGTTCAGGTGAAAATTCTACGTTAAACCTACTTTTAAGATATTTAGAAATTTCCGTGCGAAGTGCTGGCATACCCTTATTAGAAGTATACTGGGTATAACCACGCTTGATAGCAGTAATCCCTGCCTCACGGACGTCCCAAGGCGTAATAAAATCTGGTTCACCCACACCAAGGGAAATAATATCTTTACTGCCGGCAACAATATCAAAAAACTTTCTTATGCCAGACGGTTTAATATTTTTTGCGTTTTTACTTACAAAATCTCTCATGCTTGAATTAATTGTCTTTCGTGTTTTTCACAAGGTTTGGTAATTTGACCTTCAATTTTCTACTTTTTAAGAATAAAGTGTGTTTGAACACTAACTATTCCATCAATAATGCTTAACTTTTTAGAAATGAATGATGCAACATCTGCTAAATCGTTGCCTTCAACAAAAACTGCTAGGTCAAAACCACCACTCATCAAATATAAACTTTTAACTTCTTTAAAATTATAAATTTCTTCGGCGTAAGAATCAAATCCGTTTAGTTTTTGTGGCGCAACCTTAACTTCAATAAGTGCTTGAACCTTTCTTGTTTGCATTGCTTCTGTATTGAGAATAGCAGAATATTTAACAATAACGCCGTCGTTTTCTAATTCAGCGATAGCGTCTGCAACAACCTTTTCATCAAAGCCTAGCATGGCTGATAATTGTGCGTTAGTGTATCTTGCGTTTTCACTTAATAACTCTATTAATTTGTTTTTTAAATTTTCCATTTTACAACCTAATCTTCTTTAATTATGAATAATTAAAGCACTTTTACTTTTTTCTATTGTACAATTTTTATATTAGTTTGTCAAACAAAAGTTTGATTTAATTGTTTTTATATGCTACAATAATTACAGGAAGTGTTTTTATGGTAAGAATTTGGGCTAAAATTATAAAAAAAGGTAAAATTATAAAACAATGGGTTTTAGAAAAAAGTGAAAGTATGGACTATTCGCTTTTCTTTGATTATTTAACTGAAATTTGTTCAGCGTTAGATATCCCAACCCCCGTTTTAATCAAACAACATTTATTTAACTACGCAAAATATAACGCCGTTAAATTTATTGCTGATGATTTTTTAGAAAGCATTGAGTTTGACAGGCTTGTTTTAGAAAATTTATCAATTTAATATTAGATTATTAATGGTATAAAAAATTTAATACTGCCAATAATATAATCGGGGGTAAAAATATGAAAATTACTACGATTATTGCCTTCGCACTAGTAATTATCGGCGCACTAGTTTGGTTATTAGTTGGTCTATTTAACTTTAACTTAGTTGCCTTTATCTTTGGTGTTGGTGGCATGGCTATTGTAAGCCGAATTATTTACACACTTGTTGGGCTTGCAGCACTTTGGATGATTTTCTATTGGGCTATGTATAACCCGTTTAGAAACATTGATTAATTAAAAGAAAAACCTTATCTGTTTTTAATAACGGATAAGGTTTTTTTCTTTGTTTTTTAATTTTGTTAATGCTAAAAATCGCTAGTTAAAAACTTAACATTTTTGCTTTGCAATTTTTTTATAGTTATATAAAGTGGCGTGCCTATTAAGTAAACGGAAACGGCTTGCCCAGCCACCAAAATTAACACTTGAATTATGTAAATATACTCTAAAAAACCATAGCACCATTGCCAAATTAAAGGCAAAAATATGGCGTTCAATAGCACGGGAAAAAGCCCCCCAACTATCACTTTTAGCAGGTTGTTTTTTATAATTGTTCCACTTAAATATGTTAAAATTCCGGCAACAAGCGTGATAATCCCACCAAAAATTATATCGTAAATTGCACACCCCGTTATTAAATTTGAAAGCACGCAACCAACAAATAACGCCACCACACTTTCAGGGAAAATCAAGGCTAAAATGGTTAAACTTTCGCTTATTCTTACCTGTATCGGCCCACTTGAAATAGGCGCTAAACAAAGTGAAATCACTATGTAAAGCCCTGCTATTACGCCTGCCCTTGCAAGCATTAACGTTGTAATTTTAGACTTGTTTTTTGACATAAAAAACCTCTTTAACGGACGAAAATTTTTTATGCCGATAAAAAGGTTAAATTCTTAAAATTAACTTTTTTCGGTTGTTTTATAGAAGTGTTGTCCGAAAACCTTCTAAAATTATTATACAAATTTTTTTATTTTTTAGCAAGCGTTTTCTTCCCCTTTTAAATAAATACTTTTTATTGACTATCCACTTTTTTTGTGTTAAAATGTTTTCTACAAAGGATTTTTTTATGAAAAAAGCATTAAATATTATTTTAACTATTCTCTTAGGGATAGCAATTTTTGTGTTTATAATAACCCTTTCAATAGGCTTACCTATCTATTGTAGGGGGTTTTATTATATGCAAATTGAACCGTTAAATATCCCCCAAAACACAGGGTTTACGGTAGAACAAATTAAGTTATCATATAATCAGGTTTTGGATTATTTGGTTTTGCCAAACGCAACTTTTGGAACGGGGGTTTTTAAGCATAGTGTTGAAGGCGCATCACATTTTGCCGATTGCAAAGGCTTGTTTTTATTAAACGGCTATGCGTTAATTATTTCATTTGTTGTAATGCTTACGCTTATTATTTTAAACAAATGTAAGGTTATCTCTTTAGTTAAGCCTTTTGGCATGAGCGTTGCTTTTATTTCTAGCATTTCAATTTTTGTGGTCGCTTTTATTTTAGGTATTTTAGTTAGTATTGATTTTGATACTGCGTTCACAATTTTCCACCACCTATTTTTCCCTGGTAAAGATAACTGGCAGTTTAACCCTTATACCGACCAAATTATTCTAGCCCTACCTAGTCAGTTTTTTATGAACTGCGCTCTCTTAATAGGCGCAAGCATAGTTATAATTTCATTAACCATTATAATAGTCCAACTAATTAAAAGAAAAAAGAATAAAGAAAATGTAGAATAAAGTTTCTTTCAATACAAAAAGTTGCTAGAAAGTTCTAGCAACTTTTTATGCTTTACGATATAAGGTTTTAATATGAATTTATTCTTGTGTTTGCCAAATTGTTGGAACGCCGTCTACGTAATGCCAATAATTGCCGTTGTCATTAGGCAAATCACTTTGGTTTTCAATATAATAATAACGCGTTGCGCTAGTTAAATTAGAATTGATAGTGCCAATAGAAATTTCATTCCACTTTTCTACACTGCCACCATAGTATACGTTCGTTAATGAGTCGCAATAATAGAATGCATAATCACCTATATTAGTCACACTGTTAGGAATTTCTATACTTGTTAAAAAGTCGCACCCCAGGAATGCCCTTTCCCCTATACTAGTCACACTATTACCGATAGTCACGCTTGTTAAATCATCACAATAACAGAATGCATAATTGTTTATTTTTGTTATATTATTAGGGATAACTATATCTGTTTTAGTATCTTTATAACCTACTAGTATTTTATCTTCCCCTTCAGTATATATTATAAAGCCATTTTCATCAACTGATAATTTTGATATGTAAGTATTATCTCTATTTGATACACTTAACGCATAATACCCTAAATCTCCATTATTGCTCCTACCTTTAACAATATCTAGTTGAGATTTGTTTATTACCTCTACTAATCTAATGCAGCCATAGAATGCCTTTTCCCCTATACTAGTCACACTATTAGGGATTTCTATACTTGTTAGTGAGTCGCAAATAGAGAATGCAGAAGAACCTATACTAGTCACACTATTACCTATTACTACACTTGT
This sequence comes from Christensenellaceae bacterium, assembly GCA_045660505.1. Taxonomy (GTDB): domain Bacteria; phylum Bacillota; class Clostridia; order Christensenellales; family Borkfalkiaceae; genus UBA1259. Next base: position 10,067 of record JAZRDW010000279.1, read on the forward strand.
TAGTGATTCACAATTATAGAATGCAGAAGAACCTATACTAGTCACACTATTACCTATTACTACACTTGTTAGTGATTCACAAGAATCAAATGCATAATCACCTATACTAGTCACACTATTAGGGATGACTACACTTGTTAATGAGTCGCAATCAGAGAATGCATATTTACCTATACTTGTCACGCTATCGGGGATTTCTACACTTGTTAGTGAGTCGCAATTATAGAAAGCACATCCCCCTATATTTTCAACGCTATTAGGTATTTCTATATTTGCTAATGATGAGCAATCATAGAATGCACCATAACCTATACTAGTCACGCTATTAGGTATTTCTATACTTGTTAGTGACTTACAATTAGAGAATGCATAATCATTTATTTTTGTTGCTTTGGTTAAAACACCTTCGGTCACTTCTATACTTTTTATATATAACTTTGGTCCATTAGTTAATGGATTTGAACGATAACTATTAAACTCAATTTGTACCCAACTATCTATACTTCCCAAATAGTTTACTTTTGTTAATGAGCCGCAAAAATAGAATGCCTCTTCCCCTATACTAGTCACACTATTAGGGATTTCTATACTTGTTAGTAAAGAACAACCATAGAATGCATATTTCCCTATACTAGTCACACTATTACCGATAGTCACTCTTGTTAATTTTGAGCAATCATAGAATGCCCTTTCCCCTATACTAGTCACGCTATCTGGAATTTCTATAACTTTAATAAAATCATCATATGAGAGAGAAGCACCACCTATCGCTACAACTGGTTTATTATTATATTCACTTGGAATAACCACTTTTCTATCATTACAAGTGCCTACGCCTGTTAAAATATAACCTAAACCATCTTCAGTTAATTCGTATTCTAAACCTTGGCTATATGCTTTAGTTTCTTTTACTTTACCCAAATCTATAGCGACATCACTATTAGTATATTTTATCTGCAAATGCCCATTTTCATCTATCCAAACTTTATCTATACCTACGCCAGAATCACCCTTTTCACCTTTAATACTTGCAAGCCATTCTTCATAAGAAAGTGGTGATGTTCCGTTATTTTCTGCATAAGCAACGTAGATATTATAAATATTTAGAATATCTTGATTTTTATTATCTGAACTATCATTTCCACTACAGCCTGTTGCAACAAAAAGTATTGAGCACATTGCCAAAATAAGTGTTAAAAGTTTAATTATAAATGGTTTTTTCATGTCTTTCTCCTTTGTTAAACTAACAATTTGGTAGTTTTTGTTATATTATACTAACAAAATGGTAATATGTCAAGTGAAAATATTGATTAGTGGGAATTAAAAATGAAAATTTTGCTTGGCAAAAGGCTAAAAGAATTAAGGGAAGAAAAAGGGCTTACCCAAAAACAATTTGCTGATAATTTTAAGTTAAACAGCGTGACTTATTTACATTATGAAAAAGAACAACGTGAACCCCCTTTATCTTTACTTGCTGATTTTGCTATATATTATGGTGTATCCGTTGATTATTTATTAGGGTTAAAAGACTATTAATAATTATCCCCACGTCGAACGTGGGGTTTTCCCTTATCGGGTGAAACCCTATGTTTCTAGCCACCCTTGAGCAAGGGTATTGAGGTCTGCCATT
>JAZRDW010000280.1:0-3490 GCA_045660505.1 Christensenellaceae bacterium
GTAGAACTTATTAAATATACTGTAGACTGCCCTTCCTTTGCGAAAGAAAATAAAATGACTTTAGAACAAGCGGGGCGCGTTTTAAGATATAACTGTTTTTATGATGCAATAAATAGTGGTAAATGCGATAAAGTTGCAACAGCCCATCACCTATCCGACAATGCTGAATCGGTTTTATTTAACCTATTTAGAGGAACGGGGCTTAAAGGGGTTTGTGGCATTGAAGAAAATTATTGTGATAAAATAATTCGCCCATTTTTACAAGTGGAAAAGAAAGAAATTTTAGAATATATAAATGCGCATAACCTTTCTTTCGTAACCGACGCATCAAATTTTGACGGCGATTATACAAGAAATTTTATTCGCTTAAACGTTATGCCTGAAATTAAAAAGGCTTTCCCTGAAGTAGAAAAAAGCATAGCCCGTTTTAGCAAAATTGCAAAAGTTGAAAACGATTATATGGATGAACAAGCGCAAAAATCGCTTACCATAGAAGAAGATTTTACTGAAATAAAACTACCTATTCACCCTGCGCTACTTGCAAGGTGTGCAATTAAAGCAATGCAAGCGTTAGGCACAACTAAAGACTGGGAAAAGGTGCATATTGATGCGTTAGAAATGCTTTCAACCCTAAAAAACGGCGTAAAATTCAATCTTAAAAACGGAATTGTTGCTATTAAAGAATACGAAAAAATTGTGCTTTTTAGGGAAAAAGATAAATTTGAAAAGGAAATTCCATTTAAATTAGGCGAACAATTTTTTAACGGCTTTAATTTAGAAATTAAAAAGGTTGAAAATAATATTAATCTTAAAGACGGGCTTTTTGCCGACTTAGATAAAATTCCCCCTTCAGCAGTTTTAAGGACTAAGCGTGACGGGGATAAAATAACCAAGTTTGGTGGTGGAACTAAAAAACTTAGCGATTATTTAACCGACAAAAAAGTTCCGCTTAGACTTAGGAACAACTTAGTTGTGCTTGCTGACGGAAAGGAAATTTTAGCAATTTTTGGGGTTGCAATTTCTGAAAAAATTAAGGTTGACGAAAATACAAAAACAATAATTTCTTTTATTCAAAAAGACAACAAATAAGGAGCGATAAAATGAAAAATTTATTAAACGCAGTTGATAAACATAAGCAACTTATTTTGATGCTGAACGATATATTTGGGCTAACCCTGAAACGGGTTATAAAGAAGTAAAAACTTCTAAGTATTTAGAAGAAAAGTTTATTGAACTTGGATACGATATAGTCCGTGCTGAAAACATACCTGGTTTTTACACAATTTTAGATACGGGTATCCCTGACCTGAAGTTTTAATTTTAGCAGAACTTGATTCTATTTTATGCCCTACCCACCCCGAAGCCAACCCTAACACGGGGGCTGTGCATAGTTGTGGCCACCATGCGCAATGCGCAAGCCTATTAGGTATAGCCGTTGCGTTAAAAGAAGAAAATGCGCTAAAAGGTTTATGTGGGAAAATTAAACTTTGCTTTGTTCCTGCAGAAGAACTTTTGGAAATTGATTATAGAAACGACCTTATGAATAAAGGCATTATAAAGTTTTACGGTGGAAAACCTGAATTTTTATACCGTGGATATTTTGACACAACCGATATTGCTTTTATGGTGCATACTTCTTGTGACGATAACTATTTTTAAGAGAAGGGGCTGTTGGTTGCATGGCTAAAAAGATTACTTTTAATGGCAAACCATCACACGGGGCGGCGGCGTGGGACGGAAAGAACGCCCTTTACGCAGCAACTTGTGGACTTAACGCGTGCAACGCATTAAGGGAAACTTTTAAGGAAGAAGATATTATCCGTTTTCACCCTATCATAACGCATGGTGGTGATATTGTTAACGGCATTCCTGGGGAAGTCACTTTGGAATCTTACGTTAGGGGAAAAAGTTTTAACGCTATTGAAAGTGCAAATAAAAAGGTAAACCAAGCGTTAATAGGTAGCGCATTATCACTTAATAACAATATAGATATTTTTGATAAGGCTGGCTATGCGCCACTTGTTAACGACCAAAACATGGTTAAGTTAGCAGAAGAAGCAATTAAACAAGCGCTACCTAACGAAGAATACGTTTACCATAACTATTATAATTGTGGCAGTACGGATATGGGCGACTTATCAACCGTTTTACCAGTAGTTCACCCTTACGCCCCTGGCGCAAAAGGAACATGCCATGGTGATGATTACTATTTAGTTGACCCAGAAAGGGCGTGTGTAAATAGCGCTAAATGGCAACTTGCAATGCTTTATTTATTGCTTAAAGATAACGGCGCAAAAGCACTTCAAATTAAAAAAGACTTTAAGCCATTGTTTAGCACAAAAGAAGAATATTTTAAGTATTTGGAAAAAATTGAAAGTAGTGGGGATAGAATAACCTATCTAGAAAACGGAACGGCAAAAGTAAAACTATAACAACTTATAACAATATATAATATATAAAACTTAAATATTAAAAGCACACTGAAAATCAGTGTGCTTTTAGTTTTATTTTTTATTTTAGTTTTTGGTCACTAAGTTGTTCTTAAAGTAATAAAGGTTTCCACTTTCTGGTGATAAAATTAAATCAGGGATACCATCTTTATTCCAGTCGCAAACGGTTGCGCAAACTTCGTGTTGGTTAAGCGTTCTGTTGCTGATATCGCCCCTATCGGTAAATTCATATTGACCTACAACAGTTGAAACGTTTTCCATAAAGTGCATTGAAGTGTTGCCGTGTGGATAGTGTGTGCAACGGCTTATAGCGTCTAAGTCGCCATCGCCATCCCAGTCAACAGAGAAAGGTGAATTACAAGTGTTAATCTTAAGGTTATCACTTGGCGCCCTAAATTGTTGTTTTTGTGAATATATGTTTATAGTCAATTTATTTTAGCATATCGTTACAACTTTTGCAATAGTAAAATGTTTTTTTCTACTTGTTTATCTGTGTTTTGATTATATTTATTACAAAAAATTAGTTAAAAATAAATTAGTATTCAACGCTTTGCAAGCATAAGCCTTTTGCAGGCAAAGTTCTTACCCTTAGGCGACCACCCGAACTTAACTTTTCTTGTAAGTCTTCTAAGGTTAATTTTTCAAACCCTATTTCCAAAAGCGCGCTGACCAAAATTCTAACCATATTGTACAAAAATCCGTTGCCACAAACGGCAAAAGAAAGGTGGTTTTCTTGGTGTTTAACTTCTATACTATAAATTGTTCTAACTGTAGTTTTTGCGCCACTTCCACTTGCACACATACACTTAAAATCGTGTTCGCCCGTCAAAAGTTCAATCGCTTTATTTATTAGTGAAAGATTAGGCATTTTCTCAATTTTAACGCTGAACGGCTCTAAAAGTGGGTTTTCCACTTCTGCCACATAAAGATTATAGCAATAAGTTTTCCTTTTTGCCCCGTTGCACGCATTAAAATCATCTGCAACCCGTTCACTTTTTAATACCCTTATTTCGGGTGGAAGTTGAATATTTAAAGCCTTG
>JAZRDW010000281.1:0-9003 GCA_045660505.1 Christensenellaceae bacterium
ACTTTGCGTATTAGGGAATAAGTTAAAAGCATTTACCTTTGATGCTGAAGATTGCCCTGATATAGTGCCTATTTTAGCAGTAGTTGCAAGTTTTGCTTTAGGTAAAAGCACTATTAAAAATATTCAAAGGCTTAAAATTAAAGAAAGTGATAGAATTGAAAGCACTCTTTCACTTCTAAAATTGTTTGGCATAAAAGCCACTTGTGATGGTGAAAACTTAACCGTTTACGGTGGGGAATTAACAAAAGAAACACCTATTATCAATTCTTATAACGACCATAGAATAGTTATGTCTGCATCAATTATGGGCGTTTTAAGTGAAAACGGGTGCATTATTGAAAATGCAGAGGCAGTTAACAAATCATATCCAAACTTTTTTGATGATTTAATTAAACTTGGGGGCAAGGTTAGTGAATTATAATGACAATTCCCACTCAATTTATAGTGGAAAAAAACTCAATATTGAAGTTTTTGGAACTTCCCACGGGGAAGAAATAGGGGTTAATGCAAAGGGGATAACCGAAAGCGTTGACCTAGACGAACTAAAAAACTTTTTAGATAGAAGAAAGGCAAAAAATACTGCTTACTCTACTAAGAGAATTGAAACCGACCAAGTTGTTTTTGAAAGTGGGTTAGTTGACAATAAACTCTTAGGCGAATTTAGGGCTGTTATTAAAAATAATAACCAAAAGAGTAAGGACTACTCTTCAACCTATAAAAAGCCACGCCCAGCCCACGCAGATTTTGTTGGGTACACAAAATACGGCGATAATTTTGACTTCCGTGGTGGCGGCAAATTTTCTGGCAGATTAACTGCGCCTATGTGCATAGTGGGTGGGGTGCTTAAACAAGCCCTAGAAAAAAAAGGCATTAAAATTAATGCTTACATTGCGCAAATAGGTAACGTTAAAGGCACAAGTTATAAAGATTTGGGGGCTGAATTTTCTATCCCTAAAATGGATAAAAACTTCCCATTATTAGACGATAGCGTTTACCCTAAAATGATAAATGAAATTGAAAATGCTAAAAACAACCTAGATTCGGTTGGTGGTATTATTGAGTGCGTAATAACCGGCGTTCCTGTTGGCACGGGGGAATATATGTTTGATAGTTTAGAAAGCATAATTTCACACTTAGCATTTGCCGTTCCAGCAGTTAAGGGCATTGAGTTTGGCACAGGATTTGATTTAGCAAGTATGTTTGGTAGTAAAGCAAACGATAGTTTTTATTATAAAGACGGGGTTGTTAAAACCTTAACGAATAATAACGGTGGCATTAACGGTGGTATGGCAAACGGTATGCCTATAACCTTTAGGGTTGTTATTAAGCCAACGCCAAGCATTGCAAAAGAACAAGATAGCGTTGATTTAGTAACTAAAGAAAATATTAAACTTAAGATTGAAGGTAGGCACGATGCGTGCATTGTTCCAAGAGCAGTTCCCGTTATTGAAAGCATTACTGCGATAGCAATTTACGATAATTTATAAAGAAGGCAAAAAAAATGGATTTAACAGAAATTAGAAGTAAAATTGATATAATTGATGATGAAATTGCTTCCCTTTATAGCCAAAGAATGGCACTAATTGATGAAGTTATTGAAGCAAAAAAACAATCTGGAAAGGCTGTTAACGACCCTGATAGAGAAAATAAAATTCTTTTCCGTGTTTCTGAAAAGATTTCTGAAGATAAGCAAGTTTATCTTAAAAGAGTTTTTGAAACTATTTTTGAAACTAGTAAGGCATACCAAACGGCAAACACTTCTTTTTCTTCAAAAGTAGGTAGCGAAATTAGAAAAACCTTAGAAAAAGGTCAATCAAACTTCCCTGTTAAAGCAAGGGTTGCTTGCCAAGGTGTTGCAGGGGCGTATTCGGGCATTGCCGCACAAAGGCTTTTTGAAATTGCTGATATTACCTATTTTAAGAATTTTGACGGGGTTTTCCAAGCAGTAGAAAAGGGGCTTTGTAAATACGGATTATTGCCTATTGAAAATAGCACGGCAGGTTCTGTTAACCAAGTTTATGACCTTATGAAGGAACATAAGTTCTATATCGTTAGAAGTATAAGGCTACCTATCTCACACAACCTTATTGCTAATAAAGATGCCTTAAAAGAAGATATTAAAGAGATTTATTCACACGAACAAGCCCTTTCACAATGCAAAAAGTTTTTAGAAACTTTCAAAGACGCTAAGGTTGTTGCTTGCCCTAACACGGCAGTAGCATCAAAAATGGTTTTGGATAGTGGAAGAAAAGATATTGCCGCTATTTCTTCTAGAGAATGTGCAGAACTTTATGACTTAAAGATTTTGCAAAGCAATATTCAAGATAGCAACGATAACTACACACGCTTTATTTTAATTGCAAAAGAAATGGAATTTTATTACGATTCTAATAAGATTAGCATTATGACAACCTTGCCACAAAACACCCCAGGCAGTTTAAATAAACTTTTGGCAAAGTTTTCTAACTTAGGCTTAAACTTAACCAAACTTGAATCAAGACCTATAGTAAACTCTAATTTTGAATTTATGTTCTATTTTGACTTTAATTGTGATATTAAAGAAAAAAGCGTTCAAAATCTTTTAGATGAACTTGATAGTTCAAGTGAACAATTTGCATTTTTAGGCGCTTATGGGGAATTAAATTAAATGGAAGAAAAAATTGCACTTATAGGCAAAACCTTAAAGCATAGTTATTCTAAACCTATTCACCAACTTTTAGGCGATTATACGTATGATTTGTGCGAATTAGAAAAAGAAGATTTAGAAGACTTTGTTAAGGGGAAAAAATATAAAGGTTTTAATATTACCATACCTTATAAGAAAGATATAATGCCATTTTTAGATAGTATTGACGGGCGTGCTAAACAAATAGGCGCAGTCAACACGGTGGTTTACAAAAATGGAAAGAGTTATGGATATAATACCGATTTTAACGGGGTTATCTATATGCTTTCTAGGGCGAACATTATCGTTAAAGATAAGGTGGTTTTAATTATGGGTAGTGGTGGAACTTGTTTAACTGCTTTAGCCGTGTTTAACTATTTAGGGGCAAAAAAGATTTTGTTTTTAAGTAGAAATGGTGAAATTAACTACCAAAACTATATGGATAAGGTTGGGGACGTTGAAGTTTTATTCAATGCAACCCCTGTGGGTATGTATCCAAATAACCTAGATTGCTTGGTTGATTTAGATTATTTTACTTCGCTTAAAGCCGTTGTTGATGCTATTTATAACCCATCAATAACTGCGCTATTATTTCAAGCAAGAAAAAAGAATTTGCTATATACTAACGGCTTACCTATGCTTGTTGCCCAAGCAAAATACGCTATGGAATTATTCTTTGATAAAAAGGTTGATGATAGTGTTATTAACCCTATAATTGAAAAATTAGAAAGGCAAAGCAAAAATATTGTTTTAATAGGTATGCCAGGCTCGGGCAAAAGTACCATAGGTAAAATTTTAGCAAAAAAACTTTGTAGGGAATTTGTTGATAGTGATGCTTTAATAGAAAAAAACGAAAATAAAAGTATCCCTGATATTTTTTCTACATATGGCGAAGATTATTTTAGACAAAAGGAAAAACTTGCGCTTATAGAGTGTTGTAAACTTTCTAAAATGGTTATAGCAACGGGTGGTGGGGTTGTCAAGGACCCAACAAACTATAATATATTAAAGCAAAACGGCATTTTAGTTTATATTAAAAGGGATATTGATAAACTTTCTTCAAAAGGCCGTCCACTTTCAAAGGATAAAGAAAGCATAAAAAGGCTGTTTGAAGAAAGAAAAGATAGTTATAATCAGTTTGCAGATTTTACTGTTGAAAATAACGGCGATATTACTTCTGCCGTAAATAAGGTGATAGATATTTATGAAAATTTTAGTGATTAACGGACCCAACTTAAATATGTTAGGTATTAGAGAAAAAGAACTTTATGGGGAAAAAAGTTATTCTTCATTATTAAAACTAATTAAGGGCTACGCAAAAGAAAAGGGCGTAAAGGTAGATTTTTATCAATCTAATTGCGAAGGGGAAATTGTTACTAGAATACAAAAGGCTTTTAATAAGTATGATGGAATAATTATAAACCCTGCTGGATACACCCACACAAGCGTTGCTATTTTAGATGCGTTAAAAGCAGTTGATATCCCAACCGTTGAAGTGCATATTACAGATGTGAATAATAGAGAAGATTATCGTAAAATATCCTTTGTTAGAGAATATGCTTTTACCACCATTAGTGGCAAGGGTTTTGATGGATATTTAATGGCAATAGACGCAATTATGAGTTTATAAAAAAATAAAAATTCCTGCTTTTTACAGGAATTTTTTTATTATATCATTTCTTGTTCTAAATTTTTAAATTCTTCAGTATTAAAAAAATCAATTAAACTAATACCAAAACCATCACATAAAAGTTTTATCGTAGCAATGCCAGGGTTTTGACTTTTGCCATATAGTATGTTTTTTATTGATGATGGCGCAACGGCAGATTCAATAGCAAGTTTATGGATAGACATATTCTTTTCTTCAAGCAAAACTAATATTCTATTTTTAACTGCTGAATAAACGCGCATAAATATCTCCTATTTGATATTATGGTCTAATTATAGCCCATTTTATTTGACAAAGTAGGCTATATATGATACTATTAGGCTATATATAGACTATTATGTGTAGGAGAAGTTTATTTATGAATAAAAACAAAATAATAAATATACTAATAATTGTTTTTTCACTAGTTTTAGTTATGGGTATATTTACTGCTTGCCAAACTGAAACGCATGAACACAAGTATACATACTATGTATCTAAAAGTCCAACTTGCACGGTAGATGGTAGTTTGGAACTAGTTTGCGATTGTGGTCAAAAAGAATTTCAAACAATAACTGCAGGTCATACTCGCGATGAAGATGGCGTTTGTACTGTTTGTGGAGATGGTAAAACGCACGAGCACGTATGGACATGGTCAACAATTATTTCGGCTACATGTACTAGTGAAGGATTACAATTAGGTGTTTGTGCTTGTGGTGGCAATAGTTATAGTAATTTGGAAAAATTAACTCATAGTCTTGATGCAAATGGGATTTGTTCAGTTTGTGGGAATACTGAATCGCATACACATGAATTTACATGGACAACATTAACAGAGTCAACATGTATAAAAGAAGGACTAGAGATAGGCGTATGTGTATGTGGCACTAGTAATTATAGAAAATTACAAACTAAAGCACACGAAATGGATGCAAATGGGATATGTGGTCTTTGTGGAGATAAGAGTATGCACACCCATGTGTGGGAGAATAATATTATTGTAGAACCTACCTGTATAAAAGAAGGCTTAGAACTTTCTACTTGTGAGTGTGGTGAAATTAGTTATAATAAGTTGCCAAAAATAGAACATCAAAGGGATATTGATGGTATATGCATACTTTGTAATGATGGTAAAATTTTTATAAATGATGACGAAGTTTTAGGCTTTGATGTTGTCAAAATAGGGGAATTGTTTAATGCATATGGTTATCCTATTACTATAGAAGATGTTAAACTCAATGCAGATAAATATACTGTATCTGATATTAAAATTGACAATTTTAATAACTTGAATTTTACGTTGATGATTAACGATATAGAACGTCCTATGATTTTAAATTCACAAAAAGTAGAATTCGACGTTTCCGTTACTTCTCAATTAGATTATGTAAAAGATATAAAAGTTAGAGACAATCAGTTAAGATGTGTTTTTGCCGATGGAACGGAAAAAGCGTATGGGTTAATTGAAGAATTAACAACACCTAGCATTAAGACGGTAAAATCGATATTTATTAATCAAGAAAATATCTTATTTGTAACTTTTTCTGATAAAACGGCAAAAGTTATAGGTAAAATTGCAACGACTGATACTAAAATTGATGGTGCAGATTATTTCTTTGCAAAAATTAGTGGCAAAGAAGAATATGCTATTACTGGCGTTGCTGATAAAAATTTAACCGAAATAGTAATACCAGCAACACATCGTGGATTGCCAGTAACAAAAATTGAAAAGACTGCTTTCTATAACAATGTCAAAATAGTTAAGGTTGTTTTAGGTGAAAATATAACTACATTGGCAGGCTCTGCTTTTGCTAATTGTACAAATCTAAAAACTGTTGTTATTAACTCAAAATTGAAATCAATAGGTGCATGGTGTTTTTATAATAATACAAAGTTAACTAGTATTATAATACCAGATAGTGTAAATGAAATTCAACATGATGCTTTTAGTGCCACTTATTGCTCAATCTATTCTTATGCTAAAGCACAACCAGTAGGTTGGGCATATAGTTGGGTAGGGAAAAACAATAATGTTTACTGGTTAGGAGATTGGGAATTAATAAATGGCGTTCCTGTACCTTTACAATAAAAAACAAATTAAACAAAAGCGTTGTCTATAAAAAGACAGCGCTTTTATAATTTTTTTATTTTTTTGAAAAAAATATTTAAAATTAACTAAAAAGCAGTTGACTTTATCACTTTAGCGTGCTAAAATGGTAAAAGAATAAAGCATAGGGGGTTTTGCTATGGAAAAATTTAGTTTTGATGCGTTTGATAATTTATTTAGCGCTATTCTAAAATTAGATAGTATTGATGAGTGCAAAAAGTTTTTTGAAGACGTTTGCACTATTAAAGAATTGCAAGATATTTCACAAAGGTTAGAAGTTGCTAAACTTTTAAGAGATGGTAAAAACTATCAAGAAGTTTCTAAAATCACAGGGGCAAGCACAGCCACTATTTGTAGGGTTAGCAAGTGCTTAAACTATGGTGCTGGTGGATACAATATCGTTTTAGGGGATAATAATTAATTATGAAGGAATTTGATAAAGTTTTAAATAGTTTAGATAAAACGGTTTTTTCTTTAAGAAGTTTATACGATACTTACGGTTTTAAGCAATACAGAATGAGTAAGTTTGAAGAATATGAACTTTATATTAAGAATAAAGACTTTTTGGCAACCGATAGTGTAATAACCTTTACCGATTCTGATGGAAAACTTATGGCACTTAAACCTGACGTGACTTTATCTATAATTAAAAATGGTAAAGACGGGCAAGGGGTTGAAAAGGTTTATTATAATGAAAACGTTTACCGTGTTTCTAAAGGTACGCACTCATTTAAGGAATTTATGCAAGTGGGTTTAGAGTGTGTTGGCGATATTGACGACTATGAAATTAGTGAAGTTGTTTTATTAGCGTTAAAGAGTTTACAAACAATTTCTGATGATTATATTTTAGATATTTCACACTTAGCGTTCGTTAAAGGCGTTCTAAAGTTTGCTGGGCTAAAGGGAATAAAAGTTGATAAGGCAATGGAATTTTTGGCGCAAAAAAATGCACACGGAATTACAAATCTTTGCAATGAAGAAAATTTATCTGAAGATAAAACTAACCTTGTTAAAATGCTTGTTTCAACCTATGGAAAGGCAAGTGAAGTTATTAATAAACTAAAAGGCTTAGATTTAGATTGTGATACGATTAATCAATTAGTTGAACTTGAAAATTTAGTTGTTTGCCTAGATGGTTTAGGCGTTGGCGATAAAGTGCGCATTGATTTTTCAGTTATAAACGATATGAACTATTATAACGGAATAGTGTTCAACGGCTTTGTTAGTGGCATTCCACAAAGCATTGTTTCAGGTGGGCAATACGATAATTTGATGGCTAAAATGAACCGCCGTTCTAGGGCGATAGGTTTTGCCGTTTACCTAGATGAAATTGAAAGTATTTTATTAAACGAAAAAGATTACGACGTGGACGTTTTGGTTGAATACGACAATTCAAAAGATTTGGTGCTTATAAACAAAACGGTTAAAGAAATAACTGATAACGGGCAAAGTGTGTTCGCAGTAAAAAGCGCGCCACAAAACTTAAAGTATAAAAAACTTATTAAAATTAACTAGGGGGAACTAAAATGAAAAATATTCTTAACGTAGCCCTTCCTAAAGGAAGACTTGGCGAAAAAGTTTACGATATGTTTGAAAAAGCAGGGTTCCCTTGCCCAAGCATAAAAGAAAATAACAGAAAACTTATTTTTGAAAATTCTGAAGTGGGCGTTCGTTATTTTTGGGTTAAACCTAGTGACGTTGCTATTTACGTTGAAAGGGGTGCTGCCGATATAGGTGTTGCCGGCAAAGATATTTTGTTAGAATATAAGCCTGACGTTTATGAACTTTTAGACTTAAAGATGGGGAAGTGCGATATGTGTGTTGCATCAATGGCTGACTTTAAGGACGATAGGTCAAAAACCTTAAAAGTTGCAACAAAGTTTTCTAACATTGCCAAAGCGCACTATAGTTCGCTTGGTAGGGATATTGATATTATTCACTTAAACGGCTCAATAGAAATAGCGCCTATTTTAGGACTTTCAGACGTAATTGTGGATATTGTTGAAACTGGCACAACCTTAAAGGAAAATAACTTAGTGGTATTAGAAAAATTCCTGCCTATTTCTGCAAGGCTTATTGCAAACAAGGCAAACTATAAATTCAAAAATATTCAAATTGATAAAATTATGCGCTCACTTGCTGAGCAAACGGAGTTATAATGATTAAAATTGTAAGCGATAATATTTGCTTTAACGAAATTTTTTCTAGAACAACTGATAAACTTGATATTGAAAAAAGCGTTAGCGAAATAATTTTTGCCGTTAAAACTAAGGGCGATAGTGCAATTAAATATTACACCGAAAAGTTTGATAAGGTTAAATTAGATACCCTTTTGGTTTCTGATGAAGAAATTAAAGATGCCCTTTCTAAAGTGGATAAAAAGTTTTTGGAAGTGTTAAAAAAGTCTGCTGAAAACATTAGGCTTTATCACCAAGCACAAAAGAGAAGTGGTTTTGAAATAACTAATAACGACGGGGCGATAGTCGGTCAAAAAATTATCCCTATTGAAAGGGTTGGGTTATACGTTCCAGGTGGCACGGCGGCATATCCATCAACCGTGTTAATGGATTCTATCCCTGCAAA
>JAZRDW010000282.1:0-2163 GCA_045660505.1 Christensenellaceae bacterium
AATTTTTACTGAAGAAGTTGATTTATTAATGGAAGGCAAATCTGTTGAAGAAATTATTGAGTTTATGGACGCAAACGAACATAACCTTAAAGAAAACCCTTTTGAAAGAGGTTTTAATAAAACTATAATTAAAGAAGAAAAGAAAGAAGAAGTTTCTAAAACCGAACAAGAAATAACCGAACAAAAAGAAAGGGAAAATAAGGAAGAAGACAAAGAATAATTTGTTTTATTAAAAGCAAAAGAATTACTTGCAAAGGAGAGATTATGGGAAAAATTATTGCTTTTTCTAACCAAAAAGGTGGGGTAGGTAAAACAACAACTTGCGTTAATATGAGTGCTTATTTAGCGACCAAGGGGTATAAGTGTTTAGTAGTTGACCTTGACCCACAAGGGAACGCAACGAGTGGGCTAGGGTTCGCTAAAAGCGAAGTTAAGCGTTCTGTATATAACGTTATGATAGACGATATGCCTATTGAAGACGCTTGCTTAAAGACTTGTGTTGACGGGTTGGATATTTTGCCATCTAATATAGATTTAGCAGGGGCAGAAGTTGAACTTGTGTATATGAAAGATAGGGAACACGTTTTATCCCGTATTCTTGAAAAGGCAAAAAACAGTTATGATTTTATTACTATTGACTGTCCACCATCATTAGGGCTATTAACCATAAACGCATTGTCAGCAGCGGACACGGTAATTATACCTATCCAAAGCGAATACTATGCTTTAGAAGGGTTAAGCCAACTAATGAACACAATTAAACTTGTTGTTAAGCACTTAAACGCAACGCTTAAAATTGAAGGCGTTGTGCTAACAATGAACGATAATCGTGCAATAATTTCAAGGCAAATTTCTACAGAAATAAAGAAGTTTTTTGGTAAGAGAGTTTTTGAAACTGCTATTCCAAGGAACATTAGGCTTGCCGAAGCACCAAGCCACGGCGTACCAATTATGCTACACGATACCAGATGCGTAGGCGCAAAAGCATACCTAGCGTTGACCGAAGAATTTTTAGCAAGACAACAAAAGTAAACATGACTAATAAAACGGAGAAAGTGAAATGAAAAATAACAGAGGATTAGGCAAAGGCTTATCAGCATTGTTTTCTGAAACCGAAGAAGATTACGGCAAAAGTTTATTGTTTGATGAAGAAACCCCATCAGGTAAGGGGGAATCTGTATCAGAAATAGAAATTTCTAAAATATTTGCTAACCCAAACCAACCAAGAAAGGTGTTTGATGAAACCGCTTTGCAAGAGTTAGCAAGTTCTATTGAAAAGCACGGCGTAATTATGCCGATTATAGTTAATAAGAGTGGCGACCGTTATATGATTATAGCGGGTGAACGCCGTTTCAGGGCAAGTAAAATTGCCGGGCTAGACAAAGTGCCGGTAATCATTAAAACTTATGATGAACGCCAAATTAAAGAAATTTCCCTTATTGAAAACTTACAAAGGGAAGACTTAAACCCTATTGAAGCGGCAACGGCAATGCGTTCACTTATGGAAGATTATGGTATGACGCAAGAAGATTTAGCCGAAAGAATAGGCAAGTCTAGACCTGCTATCGCAAACACTTTAAGATTACTTCAATTACCACAAGAAGTTATTAAAATGGTTGCTAACGGCGCTTTATCAGCAGGGCATGCAAGAACTTTAATCACTTTGCCACCAACAGAACAAGTTAAGGTTGCTGAACAAGTTATTAGGGAAGGGCTTTCCGTTCGTGAAGTGGAAAAGAAGGTTAAGGACTTCTTTAACCCACCTGAAGAAAAGGCAAAGAAAAAACCAAAGGTTGAACTTTCTGCCGAACTAAAAGAACTTATTATTGATATGCAAAGGGTGTTTGGAACTCGTGTAAACGCTATCGGTAACGATAAAAAGGGTAGAATTTATATTGATTACTATACCCGTGATGATTTAGATAGGTTAAGTGAAATTTTAGAGTTCGTTAAAAATAGCAAAAAATAATAAACAAAGCAAATTAGGTAAGGGCGAATATTCTTTCGCCCTTTTATAAAACAAATTTTTATACTAGAAAAATGTTAGAATTCAAAAGATTAGAAGAAGTCAATTTAATAAAAGAGTATATTAAACAAAGCCAAATTCAGTTTTGTGATATTTCTTTAGGGGTTAGGTATATGTGGGGTGATGACTTTATGGTT
>JAZRDW010000283.1:0-10302 GCA_045660505.1 Christensenellaceae bacterium
ACTTTTTGGTGCGCTTACACTATCTAATGCTAACTTAATTTCTTTATCGTTAGAAAGTATAATTTTAACTTGATAATTTTTCATATTTTTAATTCCTTATTCTGCTTGTGATTCGCAATAAATACAGCGATACACTCTATCTTCTTTATTAACCAACTTAAATACGTGTTCAACGTTTTCAACACTAGTTATACAGCGTGGGTTTTTGCACTTAATAACGTTTTTAACAATGCTAGGTAATTCAACTTTAATTTTGTTTATAACCTTGCCGTCTTTAATATAATTTATAACGGCTTGTGGGGCGATATAACCCATAACGTTAAAATCAAGTTGTAATTCTGCATCAATTTTAATTATATCTTTTTTGCCCGTTTTTTTACTAGGAACGTTTTGTATAAGTGCAATAGTGCAATCTAAGTCACTTAATTTAAGAAAGTTATAAACTTCTAAGCCCTTGCCAGATTCAATATGGTCAATAACTATACCGTTATTTATAGGATTTATTTCCATTTTTTGCCTCCTTTTAATCAATACCCAAAAGTTTTAATATAAGTGCCATTCTAACGTATCTGCCGTTTTTAACTTGCTTAAAGTAGCAAGCCCTACTATCGCTATCAACGTCAACGGCAATTTCATTTATTCTTGGCAATGGGTGAAGAACGCACATATTTTCTTTTGCCTTAGATAACTTTTCCATAGTCAATATATAACTATCTTTAAGCCTTAAATAATCGTCGTAATTGATAAACCTTTCTTGTTGAACCCTTGTCATATATAATACGTCTAAAGAAGGCATAACGTCTTCTAAAGAAGAGGTTTCTATATATTCCATATTGTTCTTTTCAATAACGTCAAACTTAACGTAATCAGGTATTTTCAATTCTTCTGGGGAAATTAAAACTAGTTTTATACCGCTATGCCTTGATAACGCTTGAATTAGTGAGTGAACAGTTCTGCCAAACTTTAAGTCTCCACAAAAGCCTATTGTTAAATTATCAAGTCTATTCAATTCAGTTTTAATAGTTAAAAGGTCTGTTAAAGTTTGGGTTGGGTGGTTATGCCCGCCGTCCCCTGCGTTAATAATAGGCACGTCTGACACGTAAGACGCAACTAGTGGCGCACCTTCTTTTGGGTGGCGCATTGCAATAATATCAGAATAGCAACTAACTACCTTAATAGTATCTGATAAACTTTCACCTTTAGATGATGAAGAATTGTTCGCATCAGAAAACCCTAAGGTTTTGCCACCTAAAGAGAGCATTGCAGATTCAAAACTCAATCTTGTTCTTGTTGATGGTTCAAAAAATAAAGTTGCAAGAATTTTGTTTTTACATTTTTCTGAATAAAGGCAAGGATTTTTAATAATATCTTGCGCTTTTTCAAGAAGTTCATTAATTTCTTCAACCGAAAAATCGGTTATTGATAATAGATTTTTCATCTAATCCCCCATTAACCTTTTATCCAACTTTCGTCAGATGGATTATCCCTAAATGCTTTTAATCTGCTTTCATCAGCCTTTTCAATATAGCCTATTTCTGCAGCAACTGAAATCGTTGTATCAAAATCAGTTAAACTAACGTTTTTAACGTTTGCTTCTTTTAATCTTTCTAAGCCTTTCTTCATTCCATAAGTATAAATGCTTACTACACCTAAAACGATTGCGCCTGCTTCCCTTAAAGAATCAACAACGTCTATAACGCTTCCACCCGTAGAAATAAGGTCTTCAACAACAACTACTTTTGTGCCTGGCTCTAATTTACCTTCAATTTTGTTGTTTCTGCCGTGGTCTTTACTGCTACCACGAACGTAGCCCATAGGCATACCTAAAATATGCCCTACTATTGCTGCGTGCGCAATACCTGCCGTACTTGTGCCGAAAAGTGCTTCAGCATCTGGATATTCTTTCTTAACGATTTCTGCAATAGCATTTTCAACGATAGTTCTTGTTTCAGGTGCTGTTAAAATAAGCCTGTTATCGCAATAAATTGGGCTTTTAATACCACTTGCCCAAGTAAAAGGCTCGTTTGGTCTTAAAAAAACTGCCTTAATTTTTAATAAATTTTCTGCAACTATTCTTGCTGTATCCATAGTATTTTATCTCCTTAGAGTAAATTTTTTATTCTGGTAATAAGTTTTTAGCAGTAGTTCTTGATGCGTGTTCACAAAGTTGGAAGGCTTCTGCATACTTTGTTCCAACGTGGCCACCATAAACTTTTGATGCTGCTTTCATATCGTCAACAATATCAATATTGTCGTGTTCTTTAAGCCATACTAATTGTGATTTATGGCATTCCATAGCCTTAACCTTTAAGTCCATTTCATCAGTAATATCAACAAATTGTGTTGGTTGGAAGCCTGGCTTTGTATCAGCAGTCATATAGTAAATTGGAATAGGCGCTGGTACTGTTCCTGGGTAATTACCAGGGGTTGTGCAGTAGTGTGGAATACAAGCCATAAACGCACATCTGAACACAAGTGCACTTGTTTCAACGTGGTCCATCATATAGTCGTTTGGTGGTTGGGTAATAATAACGTCTGGGTTAACCTTTCTTATATAATCAACAAGTTTATTAACTAATTCCATATCGTATCTAGAAATCAAAAGGTCGTGCCCGTCAAGGTTATAATATTCTTTTGCACCAATAACCTTTGCTGCGTTAGCGGCTTCTTGCTTTCTGATTACGGCAAGTTCTTCTGGCATAATTTGAACGTGACCTTGGTCACCGTTAGATACGCCACAAATATAAACTTCATGCCCTTTTTTTACGTATTTTGCTAAAGTGCCATAACAATTGATTTCTAAATCATCTGGGTGGCAACCTATTGCTAAAACTCTCATATTTTCTCTTTAACCTAAAAATTCTTTAACACATTGTCTATAAGCCTTAACAGGGTCTTCTGCACCTGTAATTGACCTACCAACAACAATAAAATCTGAACCTATTTCTTTTGCTAATGCTGGGGTGGTCACTCTCTTTTGGTCGCCAACAGCGTCCCCTGCAAGCCTAATGCCAGGGGTAATTGTTAAGAATTTTTCACCACAAACTTCGTGAACCTTGCCTGCTTCTAATGGTGAACAAACTACACCGTCTAACCCACTATTTTTTGCGTTTAACGCATAACTCATAACAACTTCATCAATAGGCTTATTAATTAACAATTCACCCTCCATCATTTCTTGGTTGGTTGAAGTTAATTGTGTTACAGCAATTAAAAGTGGTCTACTTCCGTCAGCACGGGTTAAGCCTTCAATTGCGCCTTTCATCATGGCTGAACCGCCACCTGCGTGCAAGTTAACCATATCCACGTCAAAATTAGATAAAACTGCCATTGCTTTTTTAACGGTGTTAGGGATATCGTGAAGTTTAAGGTCTAAGAAAATTTTGTGTCCCCTTTTCTTAATTTCCTTAACGATTTCAATACCGCCAGCATAGAAAAGTTCCATGCCAACTTTTAAGTAAGGTTTTTCTTTTTGGAATTTATCTAAAAATGTGAAAAGTTGTTCTTTTGAATTAAAATCACATGCAATTATAACGTCTTTATTCATTAGTGTGCCACTCCTATAATATCTTTTAAATCTTGAATTTTATATTTTTCCATAACCCTTGGCAACTTAAAAATAATATCTTGGCTAGCGTAAGGGTTAACTAAGTTTTCAGCGCCAACTTGAACGGCGGTAGCCCCTGCCATCATCATTTCAATAACGTCTTCAGCAGTTGCAACCCCACCTATACCCATAATAGGTAATTTAACGGCTTCGTAAACTTGCCAAACCATCTTCATAGCGATTGGGAAAATTGCCCTACCTGAAAACCCACCTATCTTGTTTGCAATTACAGGCTTTCTTTTATTCAAATCTATCCTTAAACCTTGTGAAGTGTTTATCAAACTAATACCATCTGCCCCACCTTGTTCACACGCTTTGGCGATAGAAACTATATCGGTCACGTTTGGTGTTAACTTTATAAACACAGGTTTAGTTGTCACCTTTTTAACTGCTTTAGTGACTGCCTCTGCATTTTCAGGAAGTGTTCCAAAACTCATACCCCCGTTATGAACGTTAGGGCAACTAATATTAACTTCAATAATATCAACGTCTTTAACGGCGTTAATCTTTTCACAACATTCCACGTATTCATCAATAGAAAAACCACTAATGTTTGAAATGATAGGTTGAGAATAAACTTCTCTAAGTCTTGGAATTTCTTTAGAAATAACTGCGTCAATACCAGGGTTTTGTAAGCCGATTGAGTTAATTAACCCTTGAGTACATTCTGCAATTCTTGGGGTTGGATTACCAAATCTAGCATCTTTGGTTGTACCCTTAATAGAGATTGCGCCCAAAATATTTATATCGTAAATATCGTTAAATTCATAGCCGAACCCAAAAGTTCCACTTGCAGGAACAACCGGGTTTTGCAAATTAACCCCACAAAGAGAAACTTCTGTGTTTACCATATTATTTCCTCCTTAATAAGAACAGGGCCGTCTTTACAAATACGCTTATTGCCGTATTTAGTTTTGCAACTGCAACCCATACAAGCGCCAAAACCACAGCCCATTCTTTCTTCAAAAGAGAACTGCCCACTCGTTTTGCTTGCATTATAAACTGCCTTAAGCATAGGCAATGGCCCACAAGTAAAGATATATGAATAATCTAAATCTGCCATTGCATCAGTCACAAAACCTTTTAAGCCGTAACTACCATCAACGGTAGTGATAATAGTTTCAACCCCTAAAGCCTTAAATTCATTTTCATAAAAAATTTCATCTTTAGTGTTAAACCCTAAAATAACGGTAGGTTTTTTACCTTCTTTAATTAGTTCTTTGCATAATAGATACATAGGTGGAACACCTACGCCACCACCTATTAAAAGTGGAGTATCCCCTGACATATCGGTAAAATACCCGTTGCCAAGACCAACTAAAATATCTAAAATTTCACCACCCTTAAAGTGAGACATTTTTTCCGTACCCTTACCCACTATTTTATAAATAATGGTAAGTTCATCCCCATTAACGTCACACACCGAAATAGGACGGCGTAAAAACAGGCCGTCAAGTAAAATATTAACGAATTGACCAGGGCGTTCTAAGGCCTTTATATACCCTTTTAAAGTCATTTTACAAACTGAAGAAGTTAACTTTTCATTTGTTAAAACTGTTAAATAAGTTTGTTGCATTATATCCCCTTTTATTTTTAAGCATCAATAGTAGAAATGCTTAAAGTAATTTCTTCTAAAACGTCAAGCAATACTTTAACCGTATCTAATGCGGTAAACATTGTAACGTTATTTTCAACGGCTGCACGGCGAATTTGATAACCATCACTAGCACTATCAAGTGAGTTAACGTCCCTAGTGCTGATAACGTAAGTAACGTAACCACGGCGTATAGCATCAATAATTTCTTCACTACCTTCGCTAATTTTTGCCTTAATTCTAGTTTTAATGCCGTTCTTCTTTAAGAACGTTGCAGTACCCTTGGTTGCTTCAATGTTAAAGCCAAGGTTATAGAACCTTCTAATCAATGGCAATGCTTCTTGTTTATCATTATCAGCGACAGAAACGAAAAGCGTTCCGTAGTTCATAACGTTCATGCCAGATGCTTGCAATGCCTTAAATAATGCACGGTTAAGTTTATCATCATAACCGATTGCTTCACCCGTTGACTTCATTTCTGGTGAAAGATAAGCGTCAATACCACGTAGTTTACTAAATGAGAAAGCAGGTGCTTTAACGTACCAACGTTTTTTCTCTGGTGGGTAAACTTCAGTAAATCCTTGTTCTTTTAGGCTCTTACCAAGCATAACCCTTGTGCCTATATCTGCTAAAGAATAGCCTGTTGATTTTGAAAGGAAAGGCACCGTTCTTGATGAACGTGGGTTAACTTCTATAACGTAAACGTCTTCATTTGCGTCAACGATAAATTGAATATTATATAATCCCACGATACCTATGCCTAATCCTAACTTTTTACCATAATCTATAATAGTTTGTTTAGCCTTTTCACTAACAGAGAAAGTTGGGTAAACGCTAATAGAGTCGCCAGAGTGGATACCTGTTCTTTCAATTAATTCCATAATACCTGGAATAAACACGTCTTTTCCATCGCAAACGGCATCAATTTCTAATTCTTTACCAACAATATATTTATCAACCAAAATAGGGTGGTCTTCACTAATATCAACTGCGTTCTTTAAGTAAGCACGCAAGCCTTCTTCATTACCTACGATTTGCATTGCCCTACCACCTAAAACGTAAGATGGGCGAACTAATACAGGGTAGCCTATTTCTTCAGCAACCTTAACCCCGTCTTCAATATTAAATACTGCTTGACCTTTTGGTTGTGGAATACCTAACTTCTTCATAATAGCGTTGAACGCATCTCTATCTTCGGCATTGTTAATTGCTTCGCAATCAGTACCGATAATTTTTGCGCCCCTTTCCATAATAGGTTCTGCTAGGTTAATTGCAGTTTGACCACCCAAAGAAGTTACTACGCCAAATGGATTTTCAAACTCAACGATATTCATAACGTCTTCTGGTGTTAATGGTTCAAAATATAATTTATCACTAACGGTATAGTCTGTTGAAACTGTTTCTGGGTTATTGTTAATAATAATGGCTTCATAGCCACTTTCTTTAATAGTTTTAACTGCGTGAACGGTTGAATAGTCAAATTCAACGCCTTGACCTATTCTAATAGGGCCACTACCTAAAACAACAGCCTTTTCTTTGTTAGTTAAAATTGATTGATTTTCACCCGTATAGGTTGAATAGAAGTAAGGAATATATGCGCCAGAATAAAGTGTATCAACCATTTTGTACACAGGTTTAATGTTATTTTCTTTTCTTAATGCATTAACTTCTAATTCTTTTTTATCCCAAAGGTGAGCAATATATTTATCAGAAAAACCCATTACCTTAGCAGACTTAAGCAATTTAATATCACCTACGTTTGCCTTTAATTGTTTTTCCATATTAACAATATCTAAAATAGTATTTAAGAATAATTTTGTAATCTTAGTAATTTCGTGCAATTCATCAACGCTTACGCCACGCCATAAAAGTTCAGCGATTGCAAAAATGTTATCTGCCTTAAATTCGGTAAGATATTTTTTCATTTCTTCGGTTGGCATATTATCAAACTTACCTATGTAAATATGGTTAACGCCAACTTCAAGTGAACGGATAGATTTAAGCATACTTTCGGCTAAATTTGAACCTATACCCATAACTTCACCGGTTGCTTTCATTTGTGTTCCTAAAACGTTTGATGCTGATGCAAACTTATCAAATGGGAACCTTGGGAATTTAGAAACGATATAGTCAAGCCTTGGTTCTTTATCAGCAGTAGTGCCTGAAACAAAAATTTCATCTAAGCGCATACCAACTGCAACCTTTGCAGTAACCTTTGCAATAGGGTAGCCACTTGCCTTACTTGCTAAGGCTGATGAGCGTGAAACCCTTGGGTTAACTTCAATTAAATAATATTCACTTGTTTCAGGGTGCAATGCGAATTGAACGTTGCAACCACCTTCAATTTTTAATTCACGGATAATTTTGATTGCCGCATCATTAAGCATTTTTAAGTCTTTATCGTTTAATGATAAAATAGGTGCAACTACTATTGAATCCCCTGTGTGAACGCCAACAGGGTCAACGTTTTCCATACCACAAATAGTAATTGCCTTGTCGGTTGCATCACGCATAACTTCAAACTCAATTTCTTTATAGCCCTTAACACTCTTTTCAACTAATACTTGGTGTACTGGTGAAAGTTTAAGTGCGTTTTTCATAATTTCTGCAAGTTCAACTTCGTTATCAGCAAAGCCACCACCCGTGCCACCTAAGGTGAACGCTGGGCGAAGAACTACTGGATAGCCTATTCTTTCGGCTGCTTTTTTAGCATCTTCAATACTATAAGTAATTTCAGATTTAATTACAGGCTGACCGATAGATTCGCACATTTCCTTAAACATTTCCCTATCTTCAGCGCGTTCAATACTTTCTGCTTTAGTGCCTAAAAGTTCAACACCACATTCTTCTAAAACGCCTTTCTTTGCTAATTGCATTGCTAAGTTTAAGCCCGTTTGACCACCTAAACCTGGAATAATAGCATCAGGGCGTTCGTATCTAAGAATTTTTGCAACGTATTCAAGTGTAAGTGGTTCCATATACACTTTATCTGCAATGGTCGTATCAGTCATAATAGTTGCAGGATTGCTATTAACTAAAATAACTTCATACCCTTCTTCTTTTAACGCTAAGCAGGCTTGAGTTCCCGCATAGTCAAATTCTGCTGCTTGCCCGATAATGATAGGGCCACTACCTATAACCAAAACTTTTTTAATGTCAGTTCTTTTAGGCATATTTTATCTCCTTAAAATGTAAATCTATGTTGTTAATTTTGTTTTGTTTTTATATTAAACTATTAAATTTATCCTTTCCGTTATGGAAGTTTGCTAAACACTTGCCAAACACCTTAAACCCTTCAAAAGGTGAACTTTTACCCATTGATAAAAATTCTTCTGGGTTAACGGTGTATTCTTTAGTCAAATCAAAAATGCTTAAGTTAGCAATATTGCCTTCTTTAATTTCAACGTCTAAATCAAAGCGTTTTGCAGGGTTAATACTCATTAAATCAAGTGCTTTTTCCAAACTAATTTCACCCTTTTTAACTAAATAAGTGTAAATTACAGGGAAAGCAGTTTCTAACCCAACAACGCCGTTTAAACTTAGTAAACCTTTGCTCTTTTCTTCTTTAGAGTGTGGGGCGTGGTCGGTTGCAATCATCTCTAGCGTTCCATCTTTAATACCTTCAACTAAAGCAAGTCTATCTTCTTCAGAACGGATAGGTGGGTTCATCTTAAAATTCCCACTTTCTTTAAGCATCATATCGTTAAGAACAAGATAGTGTGGGCCGGTTTCAGCAGTAACGTCCACCCCGTTTAATTTTGCTTTTCTAATTGCATTTACACTTTCTTTTGTAGAAACGTGACAAACGTGATATTTAACGCCAACTTTTTTTGCTAGTTCTAAATCTCTTTCAACTTGCTTATATTCACTTGCAGAAGAAATGCCTTTATGTCCGTGAAGTTTTGCATATTCGCCGTCGTGAATATATCCACCGTTTAATAAACTTTCATCTTCACAATGCGCAACTATAATTTTGTTGTGCTTTTTAGCAATTTGCATTGCTGAAAGCATCATTTCAGGGTTTTGAACGCCCTTTCCATCATCAGAAAAGCCTTTAACCATATCAGCCATTTGGTCTAAATCAGCAAGTTCAACCCCTTTTTCGCCCTTAGTTATTGCGCAAAATGGATAAACTGAAATAAGCGCGTCTTTATCAATAATATCAAATTGAATTTTTAAGTTTTCTTTGCTATCTGGCACAGGGTTAAGGTTAGCCATATTAAATAGCGCGCTATAACCTGAATGCAAGCCTGCGTTAGTGCCTGTTGCCACCCTTTCTTTATATGAAAAACCCGGTTCGCGAAGGTGCGTATGCACGTCAACGAATCCGGGAAAAATAAACAAATTATTACAATCAATAACGGTTAAATTAGAAGTATCTTCAGTATTTAAAAAAGAAAGTTTACCCCCTTGAATTTTAAGGTCACATTTAACCAACTTACCACCTGTATAAACAGTTCCGTTTTTAAGTAAAAAGTCCATAAACTCTCCTAAATAAAAGAAAAAAGCCGTGCTAAAGCAAGGCTTAAGTAACATAGTATACGGGAAGCCCCGCCTAAACAATTAAAACCTTGCCGGTCTCTCTGTACCGAATTAAAGATTTATCTTATGTATAATAACATTTAAAGTATTTTTTGTCAAGAAATATAGGCAAGCATTTTAAATTTAAATATATATTTAAAATTATAAGGTTTACTTGTTTAAGTCCTTTTTTATTTGCGTTGTAGAAATTTCAGGTGTTCGTGGCAAATAAACGACTTCAACCCCTTCTTCTAAAAGAAAATCAAACTTGCCTTTCCAGTCGTCACCCATAACGAAAACGTCAATATCGTATTTGTGAACATCTGTTTTTTTCTGTTCCCAGTTTTCTTCAGGAACAACCAAATCAACGTATCTAATCGCCTCTAAAAGTTGTTTTCTTTTTTCGTATGAAAAATAACACTTCTTTTGCTTTTGATTCCAGTTAAATTCGTCGGTTGATAAAACTACAACTAAAAAATCGCCAAGTTCTTTTGCTCTCTTTAGCAAATTCACGTGTCCATAATGTAATAAATCAAACGTTCCGTAAGTAATTACCCTTTTCATATTATCACCTTTTATT
>JAZRDW010000284.1:0-19184 GCA_045660505.1 Christensenellaceae bacterium
TTTAATATCTTTTTCAAGTAAAATGTTTAATTTTACTTCAAGTAAAAAAATTTTTCCGTTATATTCAAAAACATTGTCAACACGTGCAAGAGGATTTTTTTGTGTATAGCAATGACATTCCCTATAATATTGTTTTTCTGTAATTGCTTGTAAAAAATAATCAACATAATACGAACGAAAGTTTGCTTCCAATAAAAATCGAGTACGATATTGTTTGGTGATTTCCAAAAAGTTTTTCGCATTGATTTTTGACAAATTATAATCGCCGATTTTACTTTTTAGATAATATTCCGGCAAATTGATATTACTTGTGACAATTATATCTTTCAGTTTTTGATATTCGACTGATGGCAATGGCGTAATTGCACTTTGCCTTGATATCATAATAAATGAATTAAATTCCTCTATATCAATAGGTTTTTCCAATAAAACTAAATCGCTGACTTTTGCATAAATTCTTCCAGACCAATGTAAACAAGCTTCTTGCTCATCTTCAATTTCGGGGCGACTTGCAATACGTCCAATAGCAAAAATTTTGCCTCCGTATAGAGAATATAATGCTCTAGCTTTTTTCAACCATTCAGTTAGAATTTTTTTATCATGTTTTGATTCGTCTAATTTTCGTGTTGCCGTTTCTAATTTTCTTATCCATTGAATAGCAGTTTTAGCGTGAAAATACAACACAATATCTCCAATTACGCTATTTCGTGGAACAGTCCAAATTGTATACCCTTGCCCACTTTCAATTATAATATCTTCGACATTATAGCACCCGTGCTCATATATAAACCATTCTAATTCTTCAATTGTTTTGGGAAAACTTATATTGTTTATATGTGAGTTAATATATTCAAAATTATCATCTGTAATATACTTCATATTTGCACCTCAAATATAATTATAAAATTTATTAATTCAAAAATCAAGCAAATAAACATTTCATGCGATAAGGCTAAGGGCAAACATATCTAAACTTTTAGATATGTTTACTTTTTATTTAAAAATATTTTTAATATGACACATACTGTCATATTTGTATGTTATAATAATGTTGCAAATAAGGAGGTATATTATGGAAATAAAAAAATTACGATTTGAAAATCACGTTTGGCAATGTATGAATCAAGGTGCAATAATTTGCATTTCTAAAAATGAATATTGTAGTTATTCCGTATCTTATAAAAAAAACGGTAAAAAATTAGAGTGCCAATTAACTGGGGATAAAATTCAAAAACTAAAAAATAAATTAAACAATCTGAATATTCACACTTGGGAAAATGAATATCATGAACCCGTATTAGATGGCGAAACCTGGGAAATAGACGTTGTGTTCGTTAATGGTGAAGAAAAAAATATTCAAGGATTTAATGGCTACCCAAAAAATTGGAAAGAATTCCTATATCTATATTATTGGGTTGCTCAATGTTGTGAAGAAATAGAAGTCGAAGATGCATCAAAATCTATAGATACTGCTAATGATACTGCATATGATTGGTGGGAACTTGATAGAAAATTTGAATTATTAGACCAAGAAACCATTTCAAAAATGACAGGTACTGGTAGTGGGTTAAAGAGAAAAATTTAGAATGCAATTACCACTTGCCTGCCAGTGAAAACTCTATTTAAGCCATAAAGGCTAAAGTAGAGTTTTTTATTTTCCCCTATCAACAAAAAACTTGCTATTGACAAAAAATATTCTTTTATGGTACAATTATAAAAAACGGAGGTAGTGTTATATGAAATGTACAGCATGTGGTTGTGATAAGTTATATAAAATAGAAATCATAGACAACCAAGTTGTGGCAACGGAAGGTTATGTTTATCAAACTGTTTTTTCTTATGCGTGCGAAAAGTGTGGGCATGTAGAATTATATGTTAACAAAGACTATAAAAAACCAAATGGTAGTAGTGACTCTACGCTTGGTGGTTAAAAAATATTCTTTTATGGTACAATTATAAAAAATAAGGGCTGAAAACAAAAAAATGTCACATAGTAAGGTTAATAAAAAAGGTAAATCTTTATATATTGATAAATGGAATAAGAGTGCAAAAAACTTTATAAACACGTGCGTTATTTGTGGCGCTAAAGGTTATTCCCCTACTATTGATGAAGACGGATTTATTTACGATAATGCAAATAATATTGAAAATTTTGAACACAGAGCAATTAGGCAAGAACTTAAAAGCGTTCTTTCCCCACTTTCTTTAGATGAACTTGGTAGGTGCCCTACCTGTGCAAAACTAATGGATAAGGATAATTAGGGGGAATTATGGTTTGTTATATTAAAAAAGGCAAAGATATGGTAGTTGCCACAATAGACGGCGAACTTGAAAAGCAAATACTAGAAGAAGCAAAAGACTATAAAATTGTTAAAGTTAGAACAATTACTTGGGAAAGGCTTGACGACGACCGTTCTGGCAGTGATTTTGACGTTTTTGAATATCCTTTAGCCGACCAAGATAAAAGCGAATTAGATTACTGCTTAGTAATTAAGGACAATCACTTTTTCGGCGTAAATATTCATTTTATAAAAACAGATAGTTGGAACGCAGGGCTGAACAAAGAAACGGCACGTTTAGGTTGTTCGCTTTTTATTGACGGAACTATTAAAGGCAGTGTATCAAGTAAAAGCACTTACGATAGCCCAAATAATTACGACGAAGTTGAAACTACCTATAAACTTAAAAAAATTAACTAGCATAACTTTAACAAAAAAAGCACTTTTTAATAGGTGCTTTTTTAAGTAATAATTAATCATTATATCATTTATTTAAATTGTCTTATTGTATTTATTTGCTAAAAAACAAAATAAATGATATAATACATAAAGTAAATTTAGGAGAATAAAAATGGAAGCATTTATACCATTACTTAAAAACGTTATAATCTTCGTTGCGCTAGCCGTTCCTGGTTTTATTTTAGTTAAAACTAAACAACTTAAAGCCGAACAATCTAACGTTTTATCAACGCTATTAATGTACGTTGGCTTGCCTTTTATGATTTTATCTAACACATTAAGCATTGACTTTACCCCTGAAATTGTTATAACGCTTGTGTTCGTTTTAATTTTATCTGTTGTATTGCACTTTGTATTTTTCTTTATAAGCCTACTATTCTTTAAGAATAAACCGGATAACCAAAAAGGTATGCTACGCTTTTGTGCAATTTCTGCTAACACAGGCTTTTTAGGTATACCACTAATTTCTGCCGTATTTGGTTTTGATTCAATAATAGTTACTTATATGGTAGTGCTAAACATAATTTGCAACCTTATGATGTATACTTTAGGAACTTTTATGGTTTCTGGCGATAAAAAGTGCATTAACTTAAAAGGGGTGTTATTAAACCCTGTTTTAATAGCCTTTGTTGTGGGCGTTATTCTTAACCTTTTGGGCGTTAAAAAATTAATACCAGAAGTTGTTTCTTACTCAGACCATTTTAAGAATATTGTAACCCCTATCGCAATGACTATACTTGGTATGAAGTTAGGCAACATTGACTTTAAGGATTTATTCACTTCCAAAGATATGTATTTAACTTCTATATTAAAACTTGTTCTTATGCCTATAGCAGGCGCAATTATTACTTTTGCTATAGAGTTATTATTTAATCTTGATGCAACAAACGTTATTTTAACAATGCTATTAGCATTCTCAATGCCAACGGCAGGCTTAGCATCAGCCTTTGCAGATAAGTATAATGGTGATTCGCACACGGCAGCAATTTGCACTTTAGGTTCAACCCTTTTATCAGTTATAGCAATTCCACTTTTATATATGCTTTTCTGCTTAATAGCCTATTAAAATTATAAACTTTTTATATTAATCGGCGTTCAAATTTACCGTATGATGTATGAAAAGAAAATCCCAGACCTATCACAATCAACAGGGCTTGGCGACGTTATTTTAGGCGAAAAGGAAGGCAGAACAAATGATAAAGAAAAAAATTTGCTTTATTGCCGGTGGTATGCCTGTTTGGGACGTTGCTTGGAGTTTTGACTTATATAACAACGCTAAAAAATTAGGTCTTGGCACAAAGTTAAAACTTTGGGATAGCCCTTTCCTTTCTTAATAATTTAACTTTTAAATATTAACGCAGTTTGTAATTTACTAACTGCGTTTTTATTTTTTAAAGTTTATAATGCTAATAAGTTTTGATATAAAAATATTTAGAGTAATTAACCTTTTTATAAAATTCTTCATAGAATAAATATTGGCAAAAAAATATTATAGAAAGGAGAGTTTTATGAATCCGTTTAACGAAAAGCCTTTGTCTATTTTAAGCAGTTTTCAAAACTGGAAACAACTTTACCCAAAGTCGTATAATAAGCACGAAGTAAACCCATACACCAAAACCAGAATTATACTTATGAACGGCACGGAATTTGAAGCCAACTGGTTTTCACACCAACTAGCACGGCACACAACCGATAACGATTTAAGGCGAGAAATAAGCGTCACCCGTTCGGTGGAAAAACAACAACAACTTAAAATTTCACTATTAAAACCGTGTGACGAAAGCGCGCTTGAACACACTATTTCTTACGAACAGTTAGCCGTTGATTTAACCGCAGAACTTGCTAAAAGAGAATGTGATTGCAACGTTAAAAAAGCCTTAGACTTTGCGCTACTAGAAGACTTTGACCACCTATACCGATACGCAGACCTATTACATATGGAACAAAACGTACTTGCTGAAAATTTAGTTGGTAGATATACTGAAATTATGCCAGGTAGACCAACCATTTCCCATCACCGATTCAGTAAGGACAACGTAAAGAGAAACATAAACAGCAAAACTGCCGATAAGCAAACAGTTTTATCTACAATGATAATAACTGCTGCCGAACAGCAAACAATGAATTATTATATGAACATAACCAACCTTGCTAATAACGATTTATCTAGAAAATTATATCAAGAAATTGCCCTAGTTGAAGAAGAACACGTGACACAATATGAATCACTAATGGATTCTAGCGCAAGTTGGCTTGAAATGTTATTATGGCACGAATACTGCGAATGTTATTTATACTGGTCTTGCTATCAAACTGAAACCGACCATTACGTTAAATCACTTTGGGAAGAAAACTTGGATATTGAAATTGGGCATTTACATAAAGCAGTAGAACTGCTCAAAAAGTACGAAAACAAAGATTGGCAAGAAGTTATCCCTGATGGAAAATTCCCAGAACCTATCAGTTTACACGAAAACATCAACTACGTTAGGAATATTTTAGAAACTACCGTTCAATTTACGGGGCATTTAGAAGATTACGTAAACGTTAACCAACTCCCTACGGATGCTAACTTCTTTCAATATCAAAAAATTATAAACCCTACTACTGAAATAGTTCCGTCACACATAGTAATAGAAACACACATAAACAAATTTGGTAAAGACTATCGCTTTGAAGTTGCGCCTAACCCGATAAAAGAATTGCGTTCAAGAACGGTTGACAATACTTCTGTTGGCAGAAAAAAAGACGAAGCAACAAGCACAGACTTTTTCTGCAACCTATGTGGCGATAATTAAGAAAATTTAAGATAAATATTATATAACGCATTTAATCAAAAAACCCCACTTCAATTTTTAAGTGGGTTTTTTGATTATTTCTTGTAAATCTTAACTTATTGTGATATAATGAATTTTAATATACAAGCAAAACAATAAATAAATTTTAGGAGCGCAAAATGAAAAAGATTTTATATCTATATGGAACTTTATTGTTTACCTTTATTCAAGCATTTTTATGGTTTTGTTTACTTTATTATATCTTTTTTGAAGTTAGTGTAAGCAAAAATATAGCACCGATATTTATTTTTGCCCTGCCGTTGCTTTTTAGCATTTGGCTAGATAGCAAAATTAGGGATTTTAACGAGTGGTATATGTTTATTGTAGCGCTTTTAGTTTCGCCCGTTAGATTTATTTTGCAAATAATTACTATCATTTTCTACTACAAAGGTGGTAAAAGAGAAGATTTTGCAAAAAGGGGCGATTTTATGTGTATTTTCCCTTCTTGGATAATGTACGTATTATTTAGCACGGAATATCTTTCGGTTGGTGGTAAACTTGAACGCAAAACAAAAGCAATGCGCCCTGCCCCAGAGCCTAACCCAACCGTTATGGTTTATAATGGCGTTGAACTTGACTCTACAACTATTGTGGAAAATAAAAGTAGGCACTATGATATAAACCGATTTAACCACATAAAAAAACTAAAAGGCAATTTGCAAAATGCAACCGTTTACATACTTGGTTTTGTTAATTGGACAAAGGGTTGGCAATCGTTTGAAAATATGGGCGCGTCAAGTATAGAGCACGTTTGGGTTGACAATATTGACTTTGTTTGCACCCCAGTTTGGAACGAAGGTGGTAAACCTGGAATAGGTGGTGATTGCAAACTTTTTTTGCCAAAAGGCACTTATACGATAAAAATTAATTATCAAATTAATATTCTTGAAACAGATTTTCCAGGAATAAACGCAGGCAATCATAAACTTACAAATGAAATGCAATCGGATAGCATAACCATTACTATCACCGACGAAACAACCCCAAAATTTATAGGAATTTTTAGCAATATTTCTGCTACTTACGATTATTCTTGTAATACTTACGGCATTAAAAACATTAGCAACGTGCGTTTCAAAATGAATTCTTTTTCTAAAGTATTATCCCGTGAGAAGGCTAAAGAATTATGGGATGATGACTATGAATTTGAATTCATTGCGCGTGGACAATCCCCTAGCCTTTCATTTTAACGTTTTATTCTACAAAAACCCCACTTCAAAATTGAAGTGGGTTTTTTATTTATTAGATATTAGTTTCTTCTAAGAATTCCCTTAAAAGTTCATCTTGCAAAGTTTTTAATAGTTCGGTTGCCTTGCCACCAACTTTTTTGCCGTCAACTTCTTCTGCAGAAATACATAACTGCCCAGCAGAAGAAATTAAAACTTCATCAGCAGTAAATATATCTTCTAAAAAGTAAGGCTTTTCATAAACGGGAATATTTAGCCTTTGGCAAGCAGAAATAATATGCTTTCTTGCAATGCCAGGTAAAATAAGATTGTCAAGTGGTGCAGTAATAAGCGCGCCGTCTTTAATAATATGAACGTTGCTATGTGCGCACTCAGTCACCCTTCCGTTTCTATGCAAAATAGTTTCAGCACAATTTTTTTCTTTTGCCCTTTGTGATGCAATTACCGAAGGAATAAGGTTTAGGGTTTTAATATTGCAATGCAAAAATCTAGTATCATCCATAGTGATTAATTTAACCTTTTTATAGGTGTCACTAATTTCTTTATGGAAAATATTAACCCACAAATTACACTTAACGTTTTCATTAGGGAAAACGTGGTTTCTAACCGATTGAGTTCCCCTAGTAATTTGGAAGTAAACAAAGTTTTCACCCGTATCCATTTTAGAAACTAAATCATTTAGAATATCTTTTAATTGTTCTTTAGTAAAATCAAGGTTAAATTCTAAAAGGCGTGCAGAATTGAAAAAACGATTAACGTGGTCGTCTAAAGCAAAAATCTTATAGTTCCTAGAATAAGTTGCATCATAAACGCCGTCGCCGAAAAAGCAAACTCTATCCCCCATAGGAATACTCATGTTTTCAATTTCATCAAATTTGCCGTTATAATACCCTAAATTTTTCATAATAATTCCCTAACAAAAATAAATAAATTACAATAATTATATATACTTTCTATGCGTTTGTCAATTTTTTTAACATTAACCATAAAAGTGAATAATATTATTAACTATATTTTTATTGAATTTTTATAAATATTATGTTAAAATATAAACCTAAATATTTTTTTAATAGGTAAACAATGAAAGAAAATTCTAGGGCAAACAAAGGTAAACTAGCAGGCTTAATAGGTATAATAGTAAACATACTGCTTGCTAGTGGTAAATTATTAGCAGGTATAATATCAGGTTCAGTATCAATAATAGCAGACGCGTTGAACAATTTTTCTGATAGCATTAGTTCAATAATAACGCTAATCGGGTTTAGGGCATCACAACGCCCAGCCGATTCCGACCACCCTTTTGGGCATGCTAGGTATGAATACGTTACGGGCTTACTAATTTCAATATTAGTTATAATTGTTGGTTTTGAACTATTTAAAAGTTCAATAGAAAAGGTTTTTAACCCAACCGCAATAAACTTTAGTATTCTATCGGTAATAATTTTAGGTGTTTCAGCATTAGTAAAGTTAATTTTATGTATTTATAATGCGCGCGTTGCAAAACAGATTAATTCTGATGCGCTAAAAGCAACTTCAATAGATTGCCGAAACGACGCTATTATGACAACCCTTGTTTTAATTGCAATATTAATTGAACGCTACACTTCATTGATGGTGGACGGATATATGGGTTTATTAGTTGCGCTATTTATATTATATAGTGGAATAAAGTTAACCTTTGAAACAATATCACCTATACTTGGCAAAAAGAACGACGAAGAACTAAAGCAAAAAATAATTGATAAAATTAAAGAATACCCAATCGTTATAGGCTATCACGACTTAATGATACACGATTACGGCCCAGGCGTATCATTTTGTTCAATTCACTTTGAAGTTGATAAAAACTTAGACCCACTTTACGTGCATGAACTTATTGATAAATTTGAAAGGGAATTTTTAGAATTAGGCACAAGCCTAACCGTTCACTATGACCCTGTGGTAATTGATAGTGAAGAACTAAACACCCTTAAGAGTGCCGTGTTTAATGAAATAAGTAATTTAGAATTAACTTCTTACCCGCACGATTTTAGAACAATCCCTTGCGACGGGTTTACAAAAGTATTTTTTGATTTGCCTATTAGCGAAGATATGTTAGCAAGAAAAGAAGAAATTATTGAGAAAATTAACTTTGCGTTAAACAATTTAGGTATAGGCGTTTATCAAGCAGAAATAACCTTTGATTCCCAAGCGTTTAACTGAGCGATAAAAAAATAAACCCCCTAGGCAAATAGCCTAGGGGGTTATTTTGTTGTTTTTATTTAATTATTCAGCAGTTTGAAGATTATTAACTAGATAATACATATTTCCACATTCAGCATTAGTTAATAAGTCAGGGATACCATCTTTATTCCAGTCACAGAAAGTAATGGTGGTTTCATGTAATCTTAATGCCCTAGTGTGAACGTCATCCCTATTAACAAAATCATATTCGCCTGCTTTCTCTGAAATGTTTTCATAGAACTTAACGTTACCTTGCATATAAGTTCCGTCACCCATCATATCTAAATCGCCATCGCCATTGATATATAATGGGTTATATACGTGTGATAAATCTATATTAGTGTAATTACCAACGTTTGAATCATATTGAATATATGTTCTATCTACTAGCGTAGTTTTAACGTAGTTGCCGTTATCATCATAAATACAGCGTGGTGTTGAGGCTAAATAGTTATTATTGCTAGCCTTACGGCGACCTTCCATAACTAAATAGTCTTTTGATTCTGGGTTTTGTGATTCTGGTGTGCCGTAAAAATTCCAAATACCATTATCGCCTATACCGTTTCCAGAAACTTGAAAATCTAAATAACCATCTTGGTTTAAATCAGAAACAATAAACCTAGACCAAGTTCCCCCTGAAAGTGGATACAACACGTTGTTATTTACTGGAACGATATTAAAGTCCCCAGTATTTTCTTCTAGTTTAACTTCCCCTTTCATATTAGTTGGAATATAAGTAGACGTTGTTTCATTTTGTGCGTTGATTTCTGCTCTTGCAATAGGCATAGCAACGCTTGAACAAACTATTGAAAGGATAAGCAGTAATAAAACTAGCAGTTTTTTCATCTTTTTTCTCTTTTTAATCAATATAAAAATTGCCATTTATATATAAACAATATATAAAAAACAAACATTATATATACTTGTATAAACTACATATATACTTCTATAAACTACCCCCCCTTTGCTAAGCAAAGAGGGGGGGATTAACAGTAGAATTTATATTTTAATTTAACTTAGCGTTATTAGATAACATTCTATTATAAAATAACGTACATTGCAGGTACGATACCTGTTGTAGTGCTATCAACGTAGAAGTTAGAATCAAGGTTACCACCGGTTGTTGCTGCCCAAATTCTATCGCCACTAGATGTGGTTGAGAATGGTGAACGTAAAATCCAGTTACCATTGTTAATTTCATTTTGTCTAGCACCTAAGCATAAAGCATAATCTGAAACAGATTTAATTCTTAATGCGCAAGTTGCTGGAACGTTGAAACTTGATGCTTTTTCAACAAAACCGTATGCTGGGTTTGTTGCTTCAACCTTGCTTAATAAGAACACTTTATCATTTGTATTTGCACTAGCATAAATGTTGTTTCCACCTGTGCTTGCAGCGCTGTTATCAACTTCAGTTGTTTGAACTTTTGCTTGTTCAGCAGTTGTCAATGCAGTTTTGAAGAAATTTTCATTTAAGAAAGTTCTAATTTGACTTTCATTATATTTGTTAGCCCCTGCGTTAGAATACTTATAGAAGTATTGTTGTGCATCAATAATATCATCAGCAAGTAATAATGCTTTATTAGTTGTTTTATCTAAACTTAAAACGTTCCAAACAAGTGGCTTAAATTCAAACCAGTATGTTGCACCTTTTACATATCCGTTTTCATCTTGTAAAGATGTTTCTTCACTTTGTTCAAATGAGCAACTTGATGGCCTATAGTTTAATAAGTATACGCCCCTATAGGTTACGCCTGCGATAGCAATATCTTTATACCACATAAACTTCTTGGTGTTGTTTTCTACGTAAGTAGAATATAATGTCCAACCCCTTAAAGAAGTTGTTGTAGGTAATCTGCCTGCTTCATCATCTAATTCTGCAATAAGAGTTTCATCATAAACTCTTGCTTGAGGGTAAGAACCAAATTCAACAGCGCCTGCGTTTATTTGAATTGCTTTGTTGCCACTTTCAGAAACAAGGTATACGTTTTGAACGCCTACGCCGATATCTGCTAAAGCAATAGTAACGTCATTACCATTTTGGGTAAATTCAACGTTTTCAAAATTGCCGTTAACTACTTTTGTAATTGTGCCAACGCCCTTAAAAGTGTGGTTTGCAGTTTCAACTTCTGCTACGGTGTAAGTTGTAGGTGTGCCTGTTTGAGTGAACTTTGCATTAACCTTATCAATATATGTTTTTTGTAAAGTTGCATAGTTTTCAATATACATTTCAAGCGTATCAGAATCTAAAGCGCCGTCTTTCATTTTAATTGAAAGTTGGTCTTGATATGCTTTAGCAATTTGTGTTACGTTACGAACTGTTTGACTACCGTCTGCCATTTTATAAGCAACGTCATTCCCCTTTACGGCTTTAATGTAACCAACACCAATGAATTCCCTTACAAGGTTTGTTTCTTTAATGTTTGTTATTGAACCTGTATGAGTATATCTGCCGTCAACTTTTTCCATTGAAGTTGCTTCAATGTTAATAACCCTAGTTTTGTTTCCGTTGTAAACCCAACCACCGTTTTTCCATTCAGCCCAGTCATACTTAGCGTTTGTACCGAATAAATTTTCTTCGTTCAATGGGTTAGCATCATTATATGATGATGGTGCAATGATAATACCGAAAATAAGTTCATCATAACCATAGTCAACTAATGCTTCATAATCATCAGCAGACATATCGCCAGCAAAACGGATACCAAGGTTGCCGTCTTCACTATTAATACGAACAGATGCGCCCTTCTTCATACCATAACTTACTTGTGAAATGTTCTTTGAACCAACTGGCGCTGCAAATGCACTACCTGCGTTTGCAATACCCATTGCACAAAGACCCATACAAGCAACTAAAAGAAGTGAACATACTACTAATAATACTTTTTTCAAACCTTTAGTTAGCATTATAATTCACACCCCGTCAAATGAGTCGTCTTGCCTTTCTTGTGATAAAGAAGACAACACGTCTTCTTGAGATAAATACATAATCTCAATTTCTACTGCTTGATATTTTTTCATACCAAAACTCACTCCATTTTGTATCAAACTAATATAGTTTGTATTATTATACTACTATCAATAGTGTTTATCAATACTTTTTTGAAAATTCTTATTTTATTAAACAAGCCCAAAACCCACGCCTATTTTTTGTGGATTTCTACATATTTTTATTAAGTTTTTTATAAATTTTAGCATTTTTTTAAAATTATGTCAATTTAAAATTAAAATTCCATTTAACAAAATCAAAAAATGCCTTTTGCTGCCATTTACTAAGGGAATCAGAACCTGCGCGCTGTAATTCGCAAACCGTTATCGGTTTGCAATAATAAAAGACACCCTTTGGGTTGTCTTTTATTCGTGGAGCTGGTGACGGGGGATTCCCCTGTTAGGGGAAATGTCCGTTAGGACAAAAGGGTTGCCGTCCCCTGCCAAGGGATTGAACCTGCGCGCTGTAATTCGCAAACCTTTATCGGTTTGCAAGAATAAAAAACACCCTTTTGGATGTCTTTTACTTTTTATGGAGCGCCAAGAGGAACGTAATTCGAACAAGGTTATGTTCTTTTATTACAAAAAGGGCGGTGAACTCCGCCCTTTAGATTTTTAGAAAGAAGTCAACAAACTTTCAATCTCTTTAATAATTATTTTAAAACTATTAACACTTACCGGTAATGTTATATTTAACTTGGCTTCCTGAAAGTGAATTAACAAATCCAAAATCGAATGTGTAAGTGTATGAACTTCCTTCTTTTAGATTGGTTTTTAAAATGGTATCTGAAAAAAGTTTTTCGCCTTTTGAGTTATATAAAGTCAGTTGAATATCACAATTATCAATATCCCTTTTGGGTGTTACTGTTATTCTATAAGATGTCAAATCTTGTGATGTTGTATATGTATAATCACTACTTTTCAAATCTCTAGATATTATTCCAGAGTCACCTGAGGAAGATGCTACACCAATAATAACAACTAAAAGAACTATAAAAATAGGTAACAGCAACCAAAGTCCCCAAAGAGACGAACCACCATCGGTCTCTGTTGTAATGTTTTGTGATAGGTTGTTTGTTTCATGGTTTTGTTCTTTTGAATCGGACTTGTTAGTTTCGGTTAAATTTTTCCCACAATGAACGCAAAAAACTGAATCATCGTCTATCTGTTTTCCGCAAAATCTACAATACATGTTATCCCCCATTTAGTTTTTTATCCATTTAGAATATAGCACAACATCTTCATACTGCTCTCTGTAGACATGTTGTTGGCTCATATAAAACTCTTGCTTGAAACCAGAGTCATAATACCACCCTGCAAAAGTATAACCGTTTCGCTCTGGTATGGGATATATTGGAGTATCTCCAGCTCTTTTTTCTACTATAACCGTTTCGTAAACAGAGTTATCATAGTTCAAAAAAGTAACAGTCCCATACTCTATGCTTGGCAACTTATCATGAGTTTTTGCAGTAGCGGTGAAGTAATAATCATATTTGGAAGTATCAAGCAAATTTTTATCTTCAAATTCAATGTTGAGGTAATAAGAACCTGGGCTTGTTAAAGAGTCGGTTTCATAAGTAAATTTTGTGATGTATTTATTGCCAGAGTATATATACACATCTATTAGAATGTCATATACATCTATATCGCAAACTAAATTTACGTCAACAAAAAATATTTTTTCGTTAGGAGAACCCACAGGATTTGAGGTGCCCTGCGTTCCAAAATCAAAATAGTAATTTGGGACATCGTTGACTCTGGAGTTTTTTACTATTGTTGGAATTAGTATTGAAAGAACAATTGATAAAATAATAATACAGGAAACAACAATTTTTACTTTTGGTTTCTTTTTCGCATTAACACTTATATCACAATTGTTATCTTCTTGTTCGGCATTGGTTTGAGGCTCATTATTATCTAATATCTGTTCTGAAGTTAATGGACCGTCTTCGGTGGCATTATTTGTTTTTGTTCCACAACTGGAGCAAAAAAGAGCATCGTTTTCTAATTCCTTTCCACATTTTTTGCAATACATAATAGCCTCCATTGTTGTTTTGCAATAATTATAGCATAAAATACAACGAAACGCAAGAATGAATAGATTTGATTTTCAAGATTTTTGTTACAAATTTTAAAGTCAAACACGTCTACAAAAATAAGAGTCCGATTACGTTGCGTAAAGAGTGTGAGTGCAGGGCGTGTGCTTGTCTTGATACAAGTGGCGTCGCTTCGCTACCGAGCCCTTGCCTATCTATGCTTGTCCGTCACAAGACGGGCGAACGAGGTTCTCACCCGAAACACCAACAAAAAAATCACCACCCAAAAGGGTAGCGATTTTTATGGAGCTGGTGACGGGGGATTCCCCTGTTAGGGGAAATGTCCGCTAGGACAAAAGGGTTGCCGTCCCCTGCTAAGGGATTGAACCTGCTCGCAGGTTATAGC
The DNA here is from genome assembly GCA_045660505.1 of Christensenellaceae bacterium. Taxonomy (GTDB): domain Bacteria; phylum Bacillota; class Clostridia; order Christensenellales; family Borkfalkiaceae; genus UBA1259. The sequence goes on from JAZRDW010000284.1 coordinate 14,415, forward strand.
GCCCGTTCGGGCGCAAAAAAGAAAACACCCTTTTTAGGATGTTTTCTTTTTTATGGAGCTGGTGACGGGACTTGAACCTGCGACCTGCTGATTACGAATCAGCTGCTCTACCGACTGAGCCACACCAGCGTTAATTATTCAATTTTAATTCTTACTTGCACTTATTTGTTATTAAATACTAGTGTCGGTAGAGCCCAAGGCTCTCCCCCTTTCGTGCCATAAGGGCACTCACGGGCTTTGGCTACAAACTGTCCACAGGACACTTTGTTTTACGCGTCGCCTATACTAAAGCCACACCAGCGTTAATTATTCAATTTTTACATTCTTACTTGCCCTTTCTTTTCTTTACAACAAAAAAATATTCAAGCACAAAAGAAAAACACTTAAATGCTTGAATATAATAACACATATTTATTAAAATATCAACAAAAAATCTACTATCTTAAAAAAATTATTTAAGACCTATTTTCTTTCTTATTTTTTCAACGTTAGCCTTGCCTACGTTGTATCCTGCAGTATAAGCAAACTCTAAATCTTTAAACTTATAAGGGTCCATATTACCAAGTTCTGGCAACAAATAAAAATCTGGTTTATATTCTTTAATCTTATGGTTAGTTAATTCTGCATCCATAATATCATACATTCTAAACATTAAAGAGAATAAATTATACTTTTTAACCTTTGGCATAATATCCCCTAAAACGTCAACGGCGATAATTATATCTGCGCCCATTTCACGCACTTCGTTAACGGGAACTCTACATTTAATTCCACCATCAACAAGCAACATATCATCTTTTTCAACGGCCTTAAAAACGCCAGGAATAGAACAACTTGCAGTCACCCCTTCACTAACTAATTCATCACCAGAAAAAACTTTTACTTTGCCCGAGTATAGGTCAACAGCCACCGATTGAAAAGGAATTTTTAATTGATTAAAAGTTGGAAATTGTGCAAAATAACTATCTAACTTTTTACGCATTTTTTCCGTTCTTAAAAGTGATGCGCCACTTATAGGGTTAAAAGAAATATTAAAGATATCGTTAGGTTTTAACTTACAAATTTCTTCATGCATAAAGTCTGGGGTAAAGCCTGCAGAATAGCACGCACCGATAACCGAACCCATAGAAGTACCCGCAACGAAATCAGCCTTAACGCCACCTTCTTCCATCGCCTTTAAGAACCCTATGTGTGCAATGCCCCTACTTCCACCTGCACCTAACGCAAAGCCTACTTTTTTAGCCATAATATTCCCCCTTAATCTGTAATCGTAAAGCCCCTTTGTTCTAACCAACTAAAACACATTTTAACCCAAGCACGAACGTCTGAACTTGGTGTATTAACTTCTCTATTAGCAAGCGCTAAACCATGCTCACCACTTTCAAAAATATGCAAGGCAAACGGAACGCACGCTTTTTTATACGCTATACCTAAAAGCAAACTATTTTCACTATCCACAATTTCATCATCAACAGTTGCCCAAATAAAGGCTGGTGAAGAATTTGCGCCTACCCTATTAGGTATATCAACTTTTTTCCTAAGTTCGTTTGAAGTGCCACAAATATTTTAAATGCTACCTTTTTCTGCATGTTCAAAAGCAGATGCCACAGGGTAAGATAAAACAACTGCGTCTGGGCGAGATAATTTTGCCTTTTCCCCTAACGCTAGTTTAACTTCTTCATCATTAAACATACTGCCAAGCATACCTGCCAAATGCCCACCGGCAGAAAAACCGATTGCACCGATATTATTTTTATTAACCCCTAATTCAAAAGCATTTTCACGGATATATGAAATTGCCATAGCCCCTTCAATAAGTTGGGTTGGGTGCAAAAAATTGCCAACTGAATATTCTAGAGAAAAAACATTATATCCGTTTGCCAAAAATTCTATAATGATAGGTTCGTTTTCCCTATCAGAACGCATGTGATATCCACCACCAGGCAAAACTAACATAGCAGGGCGACTTCTATTTATAGAATAGTGTGGGCTTTTTTCCCTAATAAAGCAGTTCAAATAGCCACTAGCACCATCTTGTTTTTGTATGCCAAAATATTCATACAAATCTATTTTTTCCATTTTCATAATAAATAAACCTTTACAATTGTTTTTTAAATATTAACACAATAAAAATAAAATTTCAAGATATTTATTTGAAATATTTTAATAATTTTGGTATAATATTTTTATGGGATATCATATTGATACAGGGTTAATTAAAGAAAAGTTTAACACTTCTTGCGAGTGTCCGTTGTGCGAAATTCAAAAGGTTGTTGAGGAACAATTTTTGCACGAATTCTTAAACGACGCCGTTATGGAAGATAACACTAGAATTAAGGTTGGCAAACTAGGTTTTTGCGCCAAGCATATAGATATGCTACTTAATAGGCAAAATAAACTTTCAGTTGCTTTGCAACTTGGCACTAGAACGGAAAAATTGCTTTCCTTAATGGGCAATATTAAATCTGTGCGCCAAGCAAAAAAACAAGCAGATGCTATTAAAAAAGCATCTTCTACTTGCGTTTTGTGTGATTACGTTGAAGAAAGTATGGTTAAATATTATAAAACCATTGCGCAAATGTTTGTTAAGGAAAAGGACTTTTTAGGTGCGCTTGTTAAAAGCAAAGGCTTTTGCTTAAACCACTATGCCGAACTATTAAAGTATTCAAATTACGCTGGTTTTCTATCTAACGAATACGTTAATATTATAAGCACTATTGAAACTCGCAATATTGAAAGGTTGCAAAGTGAACTTAAAAAATTCTGTGATAAACACGATTATAGAAATGCTTTAGAACCACTTGGCAACGCTGAAACTGCATTGCCTAGAATGCGTGAAAAATTATATGGCAAAAAGATAGACTAATAATAGTAAAATACTAACAAAAAAGGGCTGCATATTTGCAGTCCTTTTTAGTTTAATTTTTTATTCTTCTTGTTCACTTTGAACAGAAATTGCTTGTTCAATAATCTTAAACAATTCGTCTTTACCAAACCCCGTATCGGCACTTGTTGCAGTAATATCAGCAAAGCCAACCTTCAAAGAAGAGGCTATTTCTTTAATTCTAGGCTTAATTTTTGTTTTTGGCAATTTATCCGCCTTGGTTGCAACTAATGCAAAAGGAACGGCGTAGTGGTAAAGATAGTTTATCATCATTTTGTCATCTTGCGTTGGGTCGTGGCGAATATCAACTAGTGATAACAATAAGTCAATTTTTTGGCTAGATAAAAAACTTTCCATTAAATTGCCCCATTTTTGCTTTTCTTCTTTAGAAACTTTAGCAAAACCATAACCAGGCAAGTCTACAAGCATAAAAGCGCCGAAATCAAAGTAATTGATTAGCCTTGTTCTACCAGGCGTTGTAGAAGTTTTAGCAAGTTTTTTTTGATTTGCAAGCATATTGATTAGTGAACTTTTGCCCACGTTTGATTTGCCTGCAACTGCTATAATAGGCTTATTAACCTTTAAGAAGTTATTTGCACTAGCAACGCTAGTAATAAATTCTGCTTGTTTAATTTTCATCATTAAAACCTTATTGCCTTTTTGAAAACTTGCTTGATATCATCACAAGTGATAAAGGCAATTTCCTTTCTAATTTCTTTTGGAATATCAACTAAATCTTTTTTGTTAGCCTTAGGGATAATAATTTCCCTTATGCCTTGTCTATAGGCGGCTAGCGCCTTTTCTTTTAAGCCACCTATTGCTAAAACTTTGCCGTGCAAGGTAATTTCCCCCGTCATTGCTATATCACATCTAACAGGCTTATTAATAAATGCAGAAAGAATTGCCGTGGCCATAGTAATACCTGCACTTGGCCCGTCTTTTGGGGTTGCGCCTTCTGGAATATGCACGTGAATATCAGTTTTTTCAAACACGCTTTCATCAACGTTATACTCTTTAGCGTGCGCCCTAATATAACTGATTGCAGCACGGGCAGATTCTTTCATAACGTCGCCAAGTTTACCAGTTAAAAGTATTTCGCCTTTACCGTGCATTAAACCTACTTCAATAGTTAAAGTTGTTCCGCCAACCCTTGTCCACGCTAAGCCCGTGCAAGCGCCAACTTCATCTTTATCTAATCTCATATCACGCAAATGCTTTTCAATGCCAAGGTAATTTTCCACCGTTTTTTCACTTATAACTTGTTTTCTTATGCGTGAATTTTCGGCTACTTTTGTAGCAACCTTTCTAACGATAGAGCCAATTTCTCTTTCTAAATTTCTTACCCCTGCTTCCATAGTATAGCCGGTAATAACTTGCATAATACCATCATCAGTAAACTCAATTTTCTTTTCAGTTATACCGTTCAATTTTAATTGTTTTGGTATTAAATATTGTTTAGCAATTTGCAACTTTTCTTCGTTAGTATACCCCGTTAATTCAATAACTTCCATTCTATCAAGTAATGGGTAAGGTATAGTTTCAGTAGTGTTAGCAGTTGTTATAAACATTACCTTTGATAAATCAAACGGAACTTCCAAATACCTATCACGGAAAGTGGTGTTTTGTTCTGGGTCTAAAACTTCTAACAATGCGCTTGATGGGTCGCCGTGAATATCAGAAGAAAGTTTATCAATTTCATCAAGCAAGAAAACAGGGTTATTTGCGCCTGCGTTTTTAAGCCCGTAAATAATTCTACCTGGCATTGCGCCGACGTAAGTTCTTCTATGCCCCCTAATTTCAGATTCGTCCTTTACGCCCCCCAAACTCATACGCACGAATTTGCGGTTTAACGCACGGGCAATAGAAGTTGCAACCGAAGTTTTACC